>DUPX01000036.1 GCA_012838085.1 Eubacteriaceae bacterium | reverse complement strand
GCCAGGAGATAATATCACCATGACAATAGAACTAATTACACCGATAGCAATAGAAGAAGGATTGAGATTTGCTATAAGAGAAGGTGGAAGAACAGTAGGAGCAGGTGTTGTTACCTCTGTTATCGAAGAATAAAACATTGATAATAATAAAGAAGCAGGGTATTTCCCTTCTTCTTTATTATATTTTTATTTAGAGAAAAAAGTTTTGGGAAAAACTATAAAAACCCTTGCAATATTTTATTCTTTAATATACACTATAATAGTTGCAATGACATGGGATGATGTGGAAGGTTGCCTGTTAACCAGGGAAATTTTCACTGACAATGTCCGTATCTTGAATCGGGCGACTGAAGCTATCACACTGCAAAAAAATTAAAAAATAAATAAGGAAACACCCGGGAAAGTGTACGATAGTATCAGTTGCATGTAAATTTAAAAAACATGCGATTGAAGGAGGGAAATTACTTAAATGGCAAAACAAAAAATTAGAATTAGGTTAAGAGCATTTGATCATAAGGTTTTAGATCAATCAGCTGAAAAGATTGTAGATACTGCCAAGAGAACAGGAGCAGATGTCTCTGGTCCAATACCTCTTCCTACTGAAAAGGAAATTATTACTATATTAAGAGCAGTACACAAATATAAGGATTCTAGAGAACAATTTGAGCAAAGAACCCATAAGCGATTGATTGACATTCTTAATCCAACTCCAAAGACTGTAGATTCTTTAATGAGATTGGATTTGCCAGCAGGCGTAGATATAGAGATTAAGCTATAAATTATTATGAATACCAAATAGAAGGGTATTCCGCTAATACCAGGAGGTGTAACAAATGAACAAAGCAATTTTAGGAAAAAAGATTGGTATGACCCAGGTTTTTACTGAGGAGGGTCATTTAATACCAGTGACCATTGTAGAAGCTGGACCCTGTACAATAGTTCAAGTAAAGAATACAGAAAAGGATGGCTATAATGCTGTTCAGCTAGGATTTGGAGATGTGAAAGAAAGAAGGGTAAATAAACCCACTAAAGGACACTTTGATAAGGCAAATGTACCATACAAAAGATATTTAAAGGAATTCCGACTAGAGGGCAGTAATTATGAAGTAGGCCAAGAAATTAAAGCAGATATCTTTACACCAGGAGAAAAGGTTGATATTTCTGGTATTTCAAAGGGTAAAGGATTTGCAGGAGTTATAAAGCGTTGGAATCAGGCAAGGGGGCCTATGTCTCACGGCTCCAAATTTCACAGACGACCAGGGGCGATGGCTATGTCCGCAACACCAGCCCGAGTTCTAAAGGGCAAGAAGTTACCAGGTCAAATGGGACATAAATTGGTCACAGTACAAAATCTAGAGATTGTAAAGGTAGATGCAGAAAACAACCTATTGTTAATTAAGGGTGCTGTACCTGGACCAAAAAATACCTTGCTTTCAATAAAAGAAACCACAAAGTTTAAAAGATAGAAGAGTAATCTGAAGGAAAGGAGGAAGCAGGTTATGCCAAAGGTAGATTTATATAACATGGGTGGACAACAAGTAGGAGAAATAGAATTAGCAGATGAAGTATTTGGAGTGGAAGTTAATGTGCCTGTTCTTCACCAAGTTGTAAAAGCCCAATTAGCAAATAAAAGACAGGGAACACAGTCAGCAAAAACCAGAGGTGAGGTGCGAGGTGGAGGAAGAAAGCCTTGGAGACAAAAAGGTACAGGACGAGCAAGAGTAGGTTCTATCCGTTCACCACTTTGGACAAAAGGTGGAGTGATTTTCGCACCAAAACCAAGAAGTTATAGACAGATAGTACCTAAAAAAGTAAGGAGACTGGCAATGAAGTCTGCCCTATCTTCTAAGGTGCTGGATCAAGAAATTATAGTATTAGATCAATTAGTAATGGATACTCCAAAAACTAAGGAAATGGTAAATATTTTAAATAATATAAAGGCAGGTAAAAAGGCACTAATAGTTTTACCTGGTAAAGATGAAGTTATAGAAAAATCCACTAGAAATATTCCTAATATGAAAACCACTTTAGTAAATACATTAAATGTTTATGACATACTAAACTGTGAAAATTTAATTCTTACTAAAGAATCAGCAGCCCTAATTGAGGAGGTGTATGCATAATGAAAAACCCTCATGATATTATACAAAAACCAATTGTAACAGAGAGAAGTATGGAAGACATGGAAATGAAAAAATACACTTTTAAGGTAGACAAAAGGGCAAACAAGATAGAAATTAAAAATGCTATAGAAGAGATATTTGGAGTAAAGGTAGAAAAAGTAAATACAATGAACATGCGTGGTAAAGTGAAAAGAATGGGCCGTTATGAAGGTAAGAGACCAGACTGGAAAAAGGCCATTGTGCAACTTACCGAGGACAGCAAAGAAATCCAATTCTTCGAAGGTATGTAAAGAAAATGCAGATTATAGGCTATTAGCCTGAGAGGCAATGATAGGAGGAAATACAATGGGTATTAAGAAATATAAACCAACTTCCCCTGGTAGAAGAAATATGAGAGTATCTACTTTTGAGGAAATAACAAAGACTGAACCAGAAAAGTCATTATTAACACCCCTAAATAAAACAGGGGGAAGAAACAACAAAGGTAAGATAACCGTTCGACATAGGGGGGGCGGAGAAAAAAGACAATATAGAATTATTGATTTTAAGAGAAATAAAGATGATATACCTGCTAAAGTAGAATCTATAGAGTATGATCCAAATCGCTCTGCTAATATAGCATTACTGCATTATGCAGATGGTGAAAAAAGATATATTATCCATCCTAAGGGATTAAAGGTAGGAGACACTATAGTATCTGGACCAAATTCAGATATAAAAGTTGGTAATGCACTACCTCTAAAGGATATACCTGTAGGTACAATAATCCATAATATAGAATTAAAAGCTGGCAAAGGTGCCCAAATGGTTCGCTCTGCAGGAAACTCAGCCCAACTAATGGCAAAGGAAGATGACTATGCTCAAGTAAGATTACCTTCAGGAGAGGTAAGAATGGTACGTATTGAGTGTAGAGCTACTATTGGCCAAGTAGGAAATATTGACCATGAGAATATAAGGGTTGGGAAAGCTGGTAAAACTCGTCATAAGGGTTTTAGACCATCAGTTCGTGGAGTAGTGATGAATCCAAATGATCATCCCCATGGTGGAGGAGAAGGAAAATCACCAATTGGGATGCCTAGTCCGGTTACTCCATGGGGTAAACCAACTCTTGGTTATAAGACCAGAAAGAAAAATAAGAAGTCTGATAAATACATTATCAAGAGAAGAAAAACCAAATAGGCTATAGGAGTCTAAAAAGGCTCCATTGTTTATTATTTTTCAAAGGAAGGGAGGCAACCATTAGATGAGTAGATCTTTAAAAAAGGGACCTTATGTTGATGCAAGATTGTTAAAGAGAATAGAAGAATTAAATAAAAAGGGTGAAAAGAAAATATTGAAAACCTGGTCAAGGGATACAACACTTTTCCCACAAATGGTAGGCCATACTATAGCTGTTCATGATGGTAGAAAACACGTACCTGTGTATGTTACAGAGGATATGGTGGGGCACAAGTTAGGAGAATTTGCTCCAACTAGAACCTTTAGAGGTCATGCTGGATCAGAAAAAACTTCTAAAGTCAGATAGAGTGGAAGGAGGTTTGTGAAATGGAAGCAAGGGCAACAGCTAAATATATTAGAATTTCATCACGAAAAGTGAAGATTGTAATAGATTTAATAAGAGGAAAAAACTTAGGAGAAGCCTTAAATATATTAAGATTTACTCCGAAGGCAGCATCAAAACCAGTAGAAAAACTGCTTAGATCTGCTGCTGCAAATGCAGAAAATAACCACGATATGGACCCAGAAAAATTATATGTAGCAGAAATAACAGCAAATCAAGGACCAACTTTAAAACGTTATAGAGCAAGGGCCCAAGGACGGGCGACACAAATCCTTAAGAGGACTAGTCATATATCTGTAGTGTTAAAAGAAAGAGAGTAAGGAGGGATATTAGTGGGCCAAAAAGTAAATCCACATGGTCTAAGAGTTGGAATTATTAAAGATTGGAATGCCCGATGGTATGCAAAAGATAAAGATTTTGCAGACCTATTAATAGAAGATCAAATTATAAGAAAATATATTAAGGATACTCAGTTTAGTGCTGGAATACCTGAAATAGAGATAGAAAGAGCCGCTAATAGAATAAAGATTCATATTCATACAGCAAAACCAGGGATGATTATAGGTAGAGGCGGAGCAGGAATAGAAGCTATGAGAAAAGACCTGGAGAAATTAACAGGCAAGAGTATTCTTATAAATATTATAGAGGTAAAAAATATTGAAACAGATGCCCAATTAGTAGCTGAAAATATTGCAGCCCAATTAGAAAAAAGGACTTCCTTTAGAAGGGCAATGAAGCAAGCCATCACAAGGGCTATGAGAAATGGTGCATTAGGAATTAAGACATCAGTATCTGGCAGACTCAATGGAGCGGAAATGGCAAGAACAGAAGGCTACCAAGAAGGAAATGTGCCATTACAAACATTAAGGGCTGATATTGATTATGGCTTTGCAGAAGCCAATACAACCTATGGAAAACTAGGGGTAAAAGTTTGGATTAATAAAGGTGAAGTTCTTCCAACAAAGAAAGAAACAATTGAAAAAGAGGAGAACTAGGAAGGAGGAATCATCAGATGTTAATGCCTAAAAGGGTGAAACGTCGTAGAGTGCATAGAGGTAGGATGAAGGGCCAAGCTACTCGAGGTAATAAAATAACCTATGGTGAATATGGTATACAAGCATTAGAACCAGCTTGGATTACTTCCAATCAAATAGAAGCAGCCCGTGTGGCTATGACTAGACATATAAAGAGAGGCGGCAAGGTTTGGATTAAAATTTTTCCAGATAAGCCAGTTACAGAAAAACCTGCAGAAACTCGTATGGGTTCCGGTAAAGGATCTCCAGAATACTGGGTAGCTGTAGTAAAACCAGGAAGAATATTATTTGAAATAGCAGGGGTATCAGAAGAATTAGCCCGAGAGGCTACAAAGTTAGCAATGCATAAGCTTCCTATTAAAACAAAGTTCGTATCCCGAGCTGATATAGAAGAAACAGGTGGTGAATCTAATGAAGGCTAAAGAATTAAGAGAATTATCATCACAAGAACTAGAAGAAAAGCTAAAAGAACTAAAGGCCGAGTTATTTAATTTAAGATTCCAACTTGCCACTGGTCAATTGGAAAACCCTATGAGAATAAAAGAAGTAAAGAAAACTTATGCAAGGGTTAAGACCATTTTAAAGGAAAGAGAAATAAAGGCTATTGAAGCATAAATTAGGAAGGAGGCTTCATTATGGAAAGAAAAAATAGAAAAACAAGAGTGGGCAAGGTAGTAAGTGATAAGATGGATAAAACAATTGTTGTAGCTGTAGAAACCTTTGTAAGGCATCCACTATATGGAAAATCAGTAAAGAGAACTACAAAATTTAAAGCCCATGATGAAGAAAACCAATGTGGAATTGGGGATCGAGTAAGAATTATGGAAACCCGACCACTAAGTAAAGATAAAAGATGGAGATTGACAGAAGTAATAGAGAAAGCTAAATAATTGGCTTTGTTGAAAGGAGGAAACCTTAATGATTCAACAAGAGAGCAGAGTAAAAGTAGCTGATAACACAGGTGCGAAAGAATTGCTATGCATCCGAGTATTAGGCGGCTCAGGGAAGAAATATGCCAATGTGGGAGATGTAATTGTTGCTACCGTTAAAAGTGCAACACCCGGAGGCGTTGTCAAAAAGGGCGAAATAGTTAGAGCTGTTATAGTTAGAACTATAAGGAAAAACAAAAGAAAAGACGGATCCTACATTAGATTTGATGAAAATGCAGCAGTAATTATAAAGGAAGATAAACAACCAAGAGGTACACGTATTTTCGGGCCAGTAGCAAGAGAACTTCGTGAAAAAAACTATATAAAAATACTATCATTGGCACCAGAAGTGCTTTAGTTTAGGAGGTGACTATCTTGGCCAAAAATAAGGTGCATGTAAAAAAAGGCGATAATGTTGTTGTAATAGCTGGGAAAGATAAGGGTAAACAAGGCAAGATATTGGCTGTTTTACCAAAAGAAAATAGAGTTATTGTAGAAGGAATAAATATGATCACAAAGCATATGAAGCCTTCAGCAAACATGCAAGGGGGAGGCATCATACACCAAGAAGGCAAGATCCATGCTTCTAATGTTATGTACCACTGCCCTAAGTGTAAAAAAGGAGTAAGAACAGGGGTTAAGTTCTTAGAAGATGGAACTAAGACTCGTTATTGTAAAAAATGCGGAGAAACATTTAACAATTAGCAATTG
The DNA here is from genome assembly GCA_012838085.1 of Eubacteriaceae bacterium. GTDB lineage: Bacteria > Bacillota > Clostridia > Eubacteriales > Garciellaceae > DUPX01. Next base: position 14,509 of record DUPX01000036.1, on the reverse strand, counting down.
GAAGGGAGGTATTGGAAATGGCTAGATTAAAAGAAAAATTTACTAATGATGTAGTGCCAGCACTAATGGAGAAATTCCACTATAGCAGTATAATGGAAGTACCTAAGCTGGAAAAAGTTGTAGTAAATATGGGAGTTGGCGAGGCAAGGGATAATATAAAAGCCCTTGAATCTGCAGTAAATGATTTATCTCTTATTGTAGGCCAAAAACCTGTAATTACTAAAGCAAAAAAATCTGTTTCCAATTTTAAAATCCGTGAAGGAATGTCTATAGGAACAAAGGTAACTCTTCGAGGAAATAAAATGTATGAATTTGTAGATAAATTGTTCAATGTTGCACTTCCAAGGGTTCGTGACTTTAGAGGAGTATCCAGTAAGGCCTTTGATGGAAGGGGAAACTATTCACTTGGAATAAAGGAACAACTAATATTTCCTGAAATAGATTATGATAAAGTAGATAAGGTTAGAGGAATGGACATAATTTTCGTGACAACAGCAAAGAATGATGAAGAAGGAAGGGAGCTCCTTAAATTATTAGGAATGCCTTTTAGCAAATAATAAGGAGGGAAATTCGTGGCTAAAAAGTCAATGATAAATAAGCAACAAAGAAAACCCAAGTATTCAACAAGAGCCTATAGTAGATGCCGTCTTTGTGGTAGACCCCATTCTGTATTAAAAAAATATGGCATATGTAGGATTTGCTTCAGAGAATTAGCCTATAAAGGGGAAATACCAGGCGTAAAAAAAGCAAGTTGGTAATTGGAAATTGTGGAAAAGGAGGTAGAAATTAATGGTTATGACTGATCCTATTGCAGATATGTTAACCCGTATTCGAAATGCCAGCAATGTGAAGCATGATATAGTTGAGATACCAGCTTCCAATGAAAAAAAGGCCATAGCAAAGATTCTTTTAGAAGAGGGCTTTGTAAAAGATGTAGAATATATAGATGATAATAAGCAAGGAATAATTAAAATCACCTTAAAATATGACCAGAATAAAGAAAGGGTTATAAGGGGATTAAAGAGGATTTCCAAACCAGGATTAAGAGTATATGCAAAAAAAGATGAGATTCCTAAGGTATTAGGAGGACTAGGAATTGCTATTATATCCACTTCAAAGGGAGTAGTAACAGATAAAGTTGCTAGGGCTCAAGGTATAGGTGGAGAAGTAATAGGGTATGTGTGGTAAAATTTATACCAGCTGGATATAGGAGGTGTAGACGTGTCAAGAATTGGAAAGATGCCAATTGAAATTCCCAATGGAGTGGAAGTAAAAAAAGATAATAATACCTTGACTATTAAGGGGCCAAAGGGAGAATTGGCAAAAACATTTCATAATGATATGACAATAAAAATAGAAGGAAAAGAGATTCTTGTAACAAGACCATCAGATAATAAAATTCATAAATCCTTACACGGTTTAACCCGTTCACTTATTCAAAACATGATAGATGGAGTTACAAAAGGATTTGAAAAGACACTAGAAATTAATGGTGTAGGTTATAGAGCACAAAAACAAGGAACCAAACTAATTCTAAATTTAGGATATTCCCATCCAATAGAAATGGAAGATCCAGAAGGAATCATGGTGGAAGTACCTGCAAACAATAAAATTATTGTAAAGGGTATAGATAAGGAATTAGTGGGAGCCCATGCAGCAAACATTAGAAAACAAAGAGAACCAGAGCCATATAAAGGCAAGGGCGTAAAATATATTGACGAGCATATTAGACGAAAAGAAGGAAAAGCAGGTAAGTAAGAGAGGAGTGAGACCAGTTGATTAATAAGCCAATTAGAAATAAAGTCAGAAAGAAACGTCATTTAAGAGTAAGAAATAAGATTAAAGGTACAGCAGAAAAACCCCGCTTAAATGTTTTTAGAAGTTCAAAGAATATTTATGCTCAAATCATTAATGATATTAATGGCACAACATTGGTAACAGCTTCATCTCTAGATAAAGAAATTGCGGATGCAGTTAGCTACACTGGGAATAAAGAAGCAGCAAGACTTGTGGGCAAATTAGTCGGAGAAAGAGCTTTAGAAAAAGGCATTAAAGAGGTAGTTTTTGATCGGGGCGGATATATTTATCATGGTAGAGTAAAGGAACTATCTGAAGGCGCCAGGGAAGCTGGCTTGAAGTTTTAAGAGAAGGAGGGATAATATTGCAACAAATTGATGCAAGTGTTCTAGACATTAAAGAAAGAGTAGTTTCTATAAATAGAGTTACCAAGGTTGTAAAGGGCGGTAGAAATTTTAGATTCAGCTGTCTAGTTGTTGTAGGTGATGAAAATGGTCATGTGGGAGTTGGAACAGGAAAGGCTACAGAGATTCCTGAAGCTATACGTAAGGGCATAGAAGATGCAAAGAAAAAATTAATTAAAGTGCCTATGGTAAATACCACCATTCCCCATGATATAATCGGAGAATTTGGAGCGGGTAGAGTACTATTAAAACCAGCAAAAGAAGGTACAGGAGTTATCGCAGGTGGCCCAGTTCGTGCGGTACTAGAGTTAGCCGGAGTTCGAGATATTCGTACCAAGTCATTAGGCTCTAACAACCCTAGAAATGTGGTAAAGGCAACAATGATGGGTTTATCTAATCTTACTACTGCAGAAGAAGTAGCAAAACTAAGAGGTAAATCCGTAGAAGAGATAATAGGTTAGGGGGGAGAATACCTTGGCTAAACTAAATATTACACTATTAAGAAGTAAAATCGGGAAAAAGAAAGATCAGATAGCTACTGTGGAGGCCCTAGGACTAAAAAAGATTGGCCAAACAGTAGTAAAAGATGACACACCTGAAATAAGAGGGATGATTAATAAAGTATCACATATGGTAAAAGTAGAGGAAGCATAGGGGAGGTGTAAGTAGTGAGATTACATGAATTAAGACCTGCAGAAGGTTCTACAAAGAAAAGAAAAAGAAAAGGCCGTGGAACTGCTACCGGATTAGGAAAGACAGCAGGTAGAGGTCAAGGGGGACAAAAATCCCGTTCCGGAGGTGGAGTGAGAATAGGTTTTGAAGGTGGTCAAATGCCACTTACTAGAAGATTGCCTAAGCGAGGCTTTACTAATAGAAATAAAAAAGAATACGCTATAATAGGCCTAGAAGATCTTAATATATTTGAAGAGGGCACAGAAGTAACACCAGAACTTCTAATAGAAAATGGAATAATCAAAAAAACCCTTGATGGAGTAAAATTATTAGCAAATGGCGAATTAGAAAAGAAGCTTACTATAAGAGTTCATAAGGCAAGTAAAACTGCAGCGGAAAAGGTAGAGGCGGCCGGAGGAAAGGTTGAGGTGATATAAGGTGCTAAAAACCCTTAGAGATGCATGGAAAATTCCTGATCTAAGAAGTAAAATGCTCTTTACGCTGGCCATGCTATTTATATATAGATTGGGTAGTTTTATACCAGTCCCCTTTATAAACCGAGAGGTTATAGGGGAATTGGTGGCTCAAGGTGGAGTATTAGGATTATTTAATGTTATTTCAGGAGATAACTTTAGAAACTTTACCATTTTTGCCATGAGCATCCAACCTTATATTACAGCCTCAATAATCTTAAATCTACTAACCTTAGTAATACCAGCCTTAGAGCGACTAGCTAAGGAAGGAGAAGAAGGAAGTAGAAAAATTGCCCAATATACCCGCTATGCAACAATTATTTTAGCGCTAATCCAAGCGGTGGGAATAAGTTTGTCACTAAAGAATATATTAATTCATAAAACAGCCTTAAATGTAGCATTAGTAGTTATTACAATAACAGCAGGTACTGCTTTCCTTATGTGGCTAGGAGAGCAAATTACAGAGCGAGGTATAGGAAATGGTATTTCACTAATTATCTTTGTAAGTATTATCTCCAGCTTACCTGATGGAATTGCTAAGATGGCTGAATATGTAAGAGTAGGAACACTAAATATATTTACTTTAATACTATTTATTATTTTTGCAGCTATAGTGGTTACTGCTGTTGTGGCAGTTCAAGAAGGACAGAGAAGAATCCCAGTCCAATATGCAAAAAGAGTAGTTGGTAGAAAGATGTATGGGGGACAAAGCACCCATATACCACTAAAAATAAATCAAGCAGGGGTAATACCGGTAATATTTGCCAGCTCTATTACATTATTTCCATCAACATTAGCAAGTTTCTTCCCCAGCTCAAAAATAGCAAACTGGATTGCAAAGTTTTTTGAATGGGGTAATCCTGTAAGCACTGTATTATATATATTATTGATATTAGGATTTACCTACTTTTATACAGCCATTACCTTTAATCCAGTAGATGTGGCAAACAACATGAAGAAAAATGGTGGATTTATACCTGGAATTAGACCAGGAAGACCCACTGTTGAATATTTAAACAGAACATTAAATAGACTTACCCTTACAGGAGCTATATTTTTAGCATTGATAGCCACTATGCCATTGGTGTTAGGTGTTATTATGGGAATAGACCTACGTTTTGGTGGTACAGGATTGCTTATTGTAGTGGGTGTTGCTTTAGAGACAGTTAAACAAATGGAAACCCATATGCTGATGAGGCATTATCAAGGATTTCTAAAATAGAACCAAAATAAAGATGGAGGGAAGAATATGAGAATTATATTATTAGGACCTCCTGGTGCGGGCAAAGGAACTCAAGCATCAAACATTGCCAATGAGTTCCATATTACACATATTTCTACAGGGGAAATATTTAGAAAAATTCAAAAAGAAGGTACTTCCTTAGGCTTAAAGGCTAAAGAATATATAGATAAGGGTTTACTAGTACCGGATGATTTAACGGTAGAAATAATAGATGATAGACTAGATAGAAAAGATTGTATAGAGGGATTTATATTAGATGGTTTTCCCCGTACAATTATCCAAGCAAAGGCATTAGATGATAAGCTTAAAGCTAAGAAGATATCCCTAGATTTGGTAATAAATATACAGCTTAAAAACCAATTAATAATAAATAGGATAACAGGGAGACGAATTTGCGAAAACTGCGGGGAAAATTATCATACTAATTTCTACCCACCAAAGATAGAAGGTAAATGTGACCTCTGTGGTGGACAATTATTTCAGCGGAAAGATGACCAAGAGGAAACTATTAAAAAAAGACTGGAAGTATATACAAACCAAACTCAGCCCTTGATTGATTATTATAAAGACAAGGGAATACTCCATACAATAAATGGTGAACAGAGTATTGAGGGTGTGTTCAAAGATATAAAAATAATACTTCAAGGAGTATTGTAATGATTATACTAAAGTCTCCAAATGAAATTGAAATCATGAAAAAAGCAGGTAGAGTAGTTGCAGAAGTACATGAGATATTAAAAGAAACCGTAATGCCGGGTATTACAACAAAGGAATTGGATAGAATAGCAGAAGAGCATATAAGAAAATCCAATGCCTTACCAGCATTTAAAGGATACAATGGTTTTCCAGCGTCTATTTGCACATCCATAAATGAAGAGGTTGTTCATGGCATTCCAGGATCTCGTATTCTAGTTGAAGGGGACATTATTAGCATTGATATTGGTGCTATTGTAGATGGATACTATGGAGATGCAGCAAAAACCTATCCAGTGGGAAAGGTATCCCTAGAGAATAAAAGGCTTATAGAAGTAACTAGAGAAAGCTTTTTTGAGGGAATAAAGTTTGCACAGGAAGGCTATCGCTTATCAGATATATCCAATGCAATACAAAAATATGTAGAAAAAAATGGGTTTTCAGTAGTGAGAGATTATGTTGGCCATGGGATAGGTCAAAATATGCATGAAGATCCACCTATACCAAATTATGGTAAGGCAGGTACAGGACCTAGACTAAAGGCGGGCATGGTATTAGCTATAGAACCAATGGTAAATATGGGAACTTACCATGTAAGAACTTTAAATGATAATTGGACAGTAGTTACTATTGATAAAAAACCATCTGCACATTATGAAAATACAATTGCTATCACCCAGGAAGGACCTGAAATATTAACCAAAATTTGATTTCAGCAATGAGGTGATTAAAATGGAGTACAATGATTTGTTATTGGGCCAAGTGGTTTGGTCTAAGGCAGGACGGGATAAGGGAAGGTTTATGGTAGTCGTAGAGAATATAGACAGTCAATATGTAAAAATTTCTGATGGGAAAGTCCATAAAATAGAAACACCAAAAAAGAAAAAAGTAAAGCATTTAGCCAAGACAAATCATATAATCTATTCTCTTCAGGAAAAACTTAAAACAGGTCAGAATATAAACAATGCTGAAATCAGGAAAAACTTAAATAAATTAGGGTATAATACTCAAATAGGAAAACGGGAGGTTTGATGGCTTAATGAGCAAAGAAGGCGTGTTAGAGGTGGAAGGCGTAGTTGTAGAGGCCATGCCTAACACTATGTTTAAAGTGGAGCTTGAAAATGGACATCAAGTATTAGCTCATATATCAGGAAAGCTACGGATGAACTATATTCGAATTTTACCTGGAGATAAAGTGACATTAGAATTATCGCCCTACGACCTGACTAAGGGAAGAATAACTTGGCGGGGCAAGGGTAAGTCCAAGTGATATAAGGAGGGATAAGCCATGAAAGTAAGACCATCAGTTAAACCAATTTGTGAAAAGTGTAAAATCATCAAGAGAAAAGGTCGAGTAATGGTAATTTGTGAAAATCCTAAACATAAACAAAAACAAGGATAATTATTGAAAGAAGTATATATTATTGATATAATAATAAAGTTATATTATTTATGAATAAGGCGCGGCTGTAATGGGAAACCATTAGCTTTATTCTATATATAAAATAGGAAAGTACTAAGTCATAGGAGGTGTAACCATAAATGGCTAGAATTGCAGGTATTGACTTACCTAGGGATAAGAGGGTAGAAATAGGCCTTACTTATATCTATGGTATAGGAAGAAGCACTTCTAAAAAATTATTAGCAGATGCAGGTATAAACCCTGATACAAGGGTAAAAGACTTAACAGAATCAGAAATTAGCAAATTAAGAGAATTGATTGATAAAGATGTTATGGTAGAAGGGGACCTTAGAAGAGATGTCTCACTAAATATAAAGCGACTAATGGAAATCGGAAGCTACAGAGGAGTTCGTCATAGAAGAGGCCTTCCTGTGAGAGGACAAAATACAAAAAATAATGCCAGAACACGAAAAGGTGTAAAAAGAACAATAGGTAAAGGCAAGAAATAGGTAATAAAGGAGGGAAATTCATGGTAGCTAAGGCTGTAAGAAGATCTAGAAAAAGAAGAGAAAAAAAGAATATAGAGCGAGGAGCAGCCCATATCCAATCAACCTTTAATAACACCATAGTCACAATAACAGATGTTGCGGGCAATGCATTATCTTGGGCAAGTGCTGGTGGATTAGGATTTAGAGGCTCAAGGAAAAACACACCCTATGCTGCACAAATGGCTGCAGAAACTGCCGCTAATGCTGCAAAGGAGTATGGACTTAAGTTTATAGATGTATTTGTAAAAGGTCCTGGTTCTGGACGGGAAGCAGCGATAAGATCTTTACAAGCTGCTGGTTTAGAAATCAGTTCAATAAAAGATGTCACACCCGTACCACACAATGGATGTAGACCACCAAAAAGAAGAAGAGTTTAGTAGATTAGGAGGTGTAGAAATAAATGGCTAGATATACAGATCCATCCTGTAGATTATGTCGTAGAGAAGGCATGAAACTATATCTTAAGGGTGAAAGATGTTATACAGATAAATGTGCAATAGCTAAAAGACAATATGCCCCTGGCCAACATGGTCAAAGAAGAAAAAAACCATCAGAATATGGACTACAGCTTAGAGAAAAACAAAAAGCTAAGAGAATCTATGGTGTACTAGAAAAACAATTTAAAAACTACTTTGAATTGGCCGAAAGAAAAAAAGGAATAACAGGGGAAAACTTACTACAAATTTTAGAGTCTAGATTAGATAATACCGTATATAGAATGGGATTGGCTACTTCTAGAAAAGAAGGAAGACAACTAGTATTACATGGACACTTTACTGTAAATGGGAAAAAGGTAGATATTCCTTCCTATTTAGTAAGTGAAGGAGAAGTTATTGCAGTTAAAGAGGGAAGCAAAAAATCTGAGAAATTTAAAGAAATATTAGAAGCAACTGCTGGCAGAATTGCTCCGGAATGGTTAGAAGTAGACATTGAGAATATGACTGGTAAGGTAGTTGCACTACCAACAAAAGAAGATATCGATATTCCAATAGAAGATCATCTAATAGTCGAATTATATTCCAAATAATAACTAATTAGAATCAGTTGCCCTCAAGAAATAAACATTAATAAAGTTGTTAGGAGGGTTGTCTTTAATGATAGAAATAGAAAAACCTAAGATTGAATTTATAGAACAAAATGAAGAAGGAACCTATGGTAAGTTTATATTAGAGCCTCTAGAGAGGGGATATGGTATTACCCTAGGTAATTCTCTAAGAAGAATTTTATTATCTTCCCTTCCAGGGGTGGCAGTTACAACAGTGAAGATAGAAAATGTATTACATGAATTCTCCACAATCCCTGGAGTAAAAGAAGATGTTACAGAGATTATTCTTAACCTGAAAAAACTATCAGCTAAAATCCACAATGATGATAAAAAAGTAATAAGAATTGAGGCAGAAGGGGAAGGGGTAATAACTGCAGGAGACATTATAGCAGATGGAGATGTGGAAATATTAAACCCAGACCTATATATTGCCACCTTAAGCGATGATGGGAAACTAAATATGGAAATTACAATAGCTTCAGGCAGAGGCTATGTGAGCGCAGAAAAGAATAAAGAACCGGGCCAACCTATAGGGATTATTCCGGTAGATTCCATATTCACTCCCGTTACCAAGGTAAATTTTACAGTGGAAGATACTAGGGTAGGTCAGGTTACAGACTATGACAAGCTCACATTAGAAATCTGGACCAATGGAAGCATAAAACCAGATGAGGCTGCCTCCTTAGGAGCTAAGATATTAAATGAACATTTAAACCTATTTATTGATTTAACAGAACATGTTACAGATGTTGAGATAATGGTGGAAAAAGAAGAAGACCAAAAAGAAAAGATGTTAGAAATAACCATTGAAGAATTAGACCTTTCAGTAAGATCCTACAATTGTCTGAAACGTGCTTCCATCAATACAGTAGAAGAACTAATACAAAAGACAGAAGAAGATATGATGAAGGTAAGAAACTTAGGTAAAAAATCCCTAGAGGAAGTGCAGACCAAGCTAGCTAGCTTAGGACTAAGCCTGCGGGAAAGCGATGAATAAATAGATTGAAGTAAAGGAGGGGTAAAGATGGCTGGACATAGAAAACTAGGTCGTCCTACTGACCAAAGAAAAGCTATTATAAGAAACTTAGTTACTGCCCTTTTAGAAAATGGTAAGATAGAGACCACCATAGCCAGAGCTAAAGAAACTAGGAGCATGGCAGAAAAAATGATTACCCTTGGGAAAAAGGGAGATTTACATTCCAGACGACAAGCCCTAGCATACATTTATAGTGAAGATGTAGTAAAAGAATTATTCGACGAAATTGCCCCAAAATATGCTGACCGAGAAGGGGGCTACACCAGAATTATTAAAATGGGTCCCCGTCGAGGAGATGCTGCAGAAATGGCAATTTTAGAACTAGTTTAAATAAGGAAATTTATTTTCTTTAAATAATACATCAGTGGGGATTATTGGGATTAAGTGTTGCAATATCATTGCAAGGTTGCTTAGTCCCTAATTTTGTAGTAGCAATAATATAAAAGACAAAAAGAAGGACCTTACGGATTGAGGGAATACAAATGGATAAGATGATTAAAATAGAAAACCTTACACATGAATATAAAGGGAATGAAGGGGATATCACCAGGGCCCTAAATAGGGTAAGCCTAGATATATCCAGGGGTGAATTTGTGGTTATTATAGGTCACAATGGTTCTGGAAAGTCCACCCTTGCAAAACACTTAAATGCTATACTACTTCCCACAGAAGGATTAGTAGAGGTAAATGGGCTGGATACTGCCAATCCAGAAAACCTATGGCAAATAAGACAGAGTGCAGGAATGGTATTTCAAAACCCTGACAACCAGATTGTGGCAACTATAGTAGAAGAAGATGTAGCTTTTGGGCCGGAAAACTTAGGGATACCCAGTCAGGAAATAAGAGAAAGAGTTAAAGAGGCGCTAAGAATTGTAGGCATGGAGGAATATGCCAACCATGCTCCCCATTTATTATCAGGAGGACAAAAGCAGAGAATAGCTATAGCTGGGATTATAGCCATGAGACCCCAATGTATAATCTTAGATGAACCTACAGCAATGCTGGACCCATCAGGACGAAGAGAAGTTATGGAGACAATAACTAGACTAAATAAAGATGAGGGAATAACTATAGTCCATATTACTCATTTCATGGATGAAGCAGTTAATGCCGATCGAATTATCGTTATGGAAGATGGGGAAATAGTATTAGAAGGACAACCTAGAGAAATATTTTCCAAGGTAGATAAATTAAAAGAAATCGGCTTAGATGTACCCCATGTAACAGAAATTGCCTTTCAGCTAAAGGAAAATGGAGTGTCAATAGAAAGCAATATATTAACAGTAGATGAGATGGTGAGAGAATTATGTCCTTAGAGATAAAAGATTTATCCCATATATATATGGAAGGAACACCTTTTGAATTTCAGGCACTAAAGGAAATATCTGCCGAAATAAAAGAAGGAGAGTTTATAGGGCTGATAGGCCATACAGGGTCAGGAAAATCAACCTTTATACAACATTTAAATGGATTATTAAAACCCACCTCTGGAAGCATTATCCTAGATGGACTTAATATAACAAAAAAAGAAATAAAGTTAAAAAAACTCCGAGAAAAAGTAGGGCTGGTATTCCAATACCCTGAATACCAACTATTCGAAGAAACCATATATAAAGATATAGCCTTTGGGCCAAAAAACCTAGAACTAAGTGATAGTATAATAGCGAAGAGGGTAAAGGACTCTATGACACAGGTAGGGCTGGATTATGAGAAAATGAAGGATTTATCCCCCTTTGAACTAAGTGGAGGCCAGAGAAGACGGGTAGCCATTGCCGGGGTATTGGCAATGAAACCAGATATACTTATATTAGATGAACCTACTGCAGGATTAGACCCAAGGGGTAGAGATGAAATATTAAGCCAAATAAACAAAGTTCATTTACAAACAAAAAATATTATAATCTTAGTATCCCACAGTATGGAAGATATCAGCAGATTTGCCGACAGAATAATAGTTATGGACAAGGGAACTATAGCCCTTTCAGGCAAACCTAGAGAGGTATTTAAAGAGATAGATTTTCTAGAAAGTATAGGACTGGCAGCACCTCAGGTAACATACCTAATGAAAGGCCTTAAAGAAAAAGATCCAGAGGTCCGAGACGACATATATACCATAGAAGAAGCAAAAGAAGAAATATTAAAAATGCTAAGGAGAAGAAAAGATGCTTAAGGATATAACAATCGGTCAATACTTTCCAAAGGATTCTGTAGTACACCGATTAGACCCTAGAACCAAGATTACAATTACATTCATCTATATTATATCCCTTTTTCTTGTAAAAGAATTTAGTGGCTATATCTATGTAGTTAGTTTTGTGCTATTATCTATATTTTTATCTAAAATAAATATCTCCTTTGTATTAAGAGGATTAAAACCCCTGGCAATAATAATTGGAATAACTATTATTATAAATATGATATTAACACCAGGGGAGGTAATATATAAACTAGGACCATTAAAGGTAACAATAGAGGGATTAAGATTAGCAGGTTTTATGGCATTAAGATTAATATTTCTAGTAGTAGGAACTTCCCTATTAACCCTGACCACCTCTCCCATAGCCCTAACAGATGGAATAGAATATTTAGTAAAATATATACCCTTTGGTAAAAAGTATGCCCATGAATTAGCAATGATGATGACCATTGCCCTACGATTTATACCCACCCTTATGGAAGAAACCGATAGGATTATGAAGGCACAAATGGCTAGAGGAGCAGATTTTGAAAGTGGGAATATATTTAAAAGGGCAAAAGGCCTAGTACCCCTGCTAGTTCCACTATTTATAAGTGCCTTTAGAAGGGCAGATGAATTGGCAATAGCTATGGAAGCAAGATGCTATAGAGGAGGAGAAAATAGAACTAGAATGAAGGAATTAAAAATACATGCTAGGGATATTTTTGCCTATGGGGTAATGGGAATACTACTTATATTGATAATAATAAATCCATATCTTATGGAGCTGATCAGAAGTGCGTAATATCCAGATAATACTTGGTTATGATGGCAGCAGATATCATGGCTGGCAAAGACAAAAAAACTTAATTACCGTTCAAGAAGAAGTAGAAAAGGCAATAATTAAGCTAACAAAGGAAAACAATAAAGTAAATGGCTGTAGCCGTACTGATAGTGGAGTTCATGCTAAAGGACAAAGTGCAAATTTTTTTACAGAAAAATTAATACCTATTGAAAAAATACCCTTAGCATTAAACACATATTTGCCAAAGGATATAAGGGTATATAAGGCAGTAGAAAGGCCTATAGAATTTCATAGCCGTTATCATGCTAAGGGAAAAAGATATACCTATCAAATTCTGAATAATCCTTATGGATGTGCTTTAGAATATAAGAGAGCCTGGCATATACCCCAAAGGTTGAATGTGGAAGAGATGGTGAAAGCAAATGAATACATCATTGGCACCCATGATTTTTCAGCCTTTAGAGTAACAGGGAGTGGAGTAAAATCTTCCATAAGAACTATTTATAAATCCAAGCTAATAAAAGATGGAGATAAAATCATACTAGATATAGAGGGGAACGGTTTTTTATATAAAATGGTTCGTTCAATAATAGGCACTTTAGTAGAGGTAGGGAAAGGAAGGTTCAATCCTGAGGATATCCCCAAAATAATGGAATCCCGCAATAGAAAAAATGGGGGGAAAACAGCTCCGCCAGAAGGTTTATATTTAGAAGAAATATATTACTAAGAATGATTATAAAACATTGACACACCAGGTTGGTTATATTAAAATAAAGCATGGTACAGTATTTGAATCACTAGCCCCGGTACAAATACGATCATATATAAATAAAAAAGCAAATGTAATTGGTTAATAAGGAGGGAAACAGGATGAAAACATACATGGCAAAAGCCAATGAGATAGAAAGAAAATGGTTTATTATAGATGCAGAAGGAAAGGTATTAGGAAGACTAGCAAGTGAAGTTGCATCCATTTTAAGAGGTAAGAATAAGCCAATTTATACACCCCATGTGGATACTGGAGACCATGTAATTATACTAAATGCAGATAAGGTAGTATTGACAGGAAATAAATTAGAACAAAAAATGTATATAACCCACTCACAATATCCAGGAGGACTTAAGAAAGTACCTTATAGCAAACTTATGGCAGAAAAACCAGAAAAGGTAGTCTATGAAGCTATAAGAGGAATGCTACCCCATACCAAATTGGGACGAAAGATGATAAAGAAACTAAGAGTATATAGAGGAACAGAACATCCACATGAAGCACAACAACCAGAAGTATTAGAGATAAACGAATAATCTAAAAAGGTTGAAAGGAGGATAAAAAATTGGCTAAATTACAATATTTTGGAACCGGAAGAAGAAAGAAATCAATTGCTAGAGTAAGACTAATGCCGGGAGATGGAAAATTTATAGTTAATGGTAGAGAATTAGATGAGTATTTTGGATTAGAAACCCTAAAGATGATAGCAAAACAACCATTAGCTTTAACAAATACAGAAGGTAGATTTGATATTATAGTAAAAGTAGAAGGTGGAGGCTTTACCGGTCAAGCAGGAGCAATCCGCCACGGTATAGCAAGAGCACTAGTAAATGCAGACCAAGAACTAAAGGGCGAACTTAAAAAAGCAGGTTATTTAACAAGGGACCCAAGAATGAAAGAAAGAAAAAAATACGGTCTAAAAGGAGCCCGAAGATCCCCACAATTTTCAAAACGATAGGATTATCTGCATACAAAGTCCCATACAAAAGCCCGAATGCTTGCATTCAAGGGCTTTTTTGTGTGGGATTTTGTATATAGGAATCTATAAATGACCGAAGCCCGGTAGGGCTGAGGTTCTTCATAGATTCGCAGATAATCCGTCTACAGAGAGCTAAAAATCAGCTGTCGAATGCTTGCATTCGGGAAGCTGATTTTTTATTTGTTTATAGGAACCCAAGGATGACCGAAGCCCTGATAAGGGCTGAGGTTCAGTCTTGTGTTCGCAGATAACTGTGAGCTAAGGTACCTTTTTTCCCTGTTTTTTGTGTTTTATAGGAATCTATAAATGACCGAAGCCCGTTAGAACCGAGGTGTTTATAGATTAGCAGATAATCCGTCTGCAGAGAGCCAAAATAAATGTCTGCAGAATGCTTGCATTCAGAGGGGACTTTTTTTATTTATGCATAGGAACGCAAGAATGACCGAAGCCCTGATAAGGGCTGAGGT
>DUPX01000035.1 GCA_012838085.1 Eubacteriaceae bacterium | reverse complement strand
TTGTTTAATACTAGGGTTATTGCTGCTGTCAATGTAGTCTTACCATGGTCTACATGACCTATTGTCCCAATATTTATATGGGGTTTTGTTCTTTCAAATTTTGCCTTTGCCATTCTTCTTCCTCCTTGATCTATTGTAGTAGTCTTTACTACTTTTTTTACTTTTTACCTTCTATTATTTCTTCTGCAATACTCTTAGGCACCTCTTCATAGTGGGAGAATTGCATTGTATAGACTCCTCTACCCTGGGTCTTTGAACGTAAGTCTGTAGCATAGCCAAACATTTCTGATAGGGGTACAAAACCTCTAATTATCTGGGCACCTGCTCGGGCTTCCATCCCTTCAATTTTACCCCTTCGGGAATTAACATCTCCCATTACATCTCCCATATATTCTTCGGGCACTGTAATCTCCAGTTTAAATATTGGTTCTAATATTACAGGTTTTGCTTTAGCCACAGCGTCCTTAAAGGCCATAGAGCCTGCAATCTTAAAGGCCATTTCAGATGAGTCTACTTCATGGAAAGATCCATCATATAATGTAACCTTAACATCTAATATGGGATATCCTGCTAGGACACCATTTTCCATTGCCTCTTTTATACCATTGTCAACTGGCCCAATATACTCCTTAGGGATTGCCCCACCTACTATTTTGTTTACAAATTCATAGCCAGCACCTGGCTCTTGAGGCTCTACCTCTATAAAGACATGACCATATTGACCTCTACCACCGGATTGACGGGCAAACTTTGCCTCTGCCTTGGCGGACTTTGTAATAGTTTCCTTATAAGCTACCTGTGGTTTTCCTACATTTGCTTCTACCTTAAATTCTCTTAACATTCTATCTACTAGTATATCTAGATGAAGTTCACCCATTCCTGATATAATTGTTTGTCCAGTTTCTTCATCGGTATAGGTTTTAAAGGTGGGGTCCTCTTCTGCTAGTTTTTGTAGAGCAACTCCCATTTTTTCCTGACCTGCTTTAGTCTTAGGCTCAATAGCTACTGATATAACAGGTTCTGGGAATTCCATTGTCTCTAAAATAATTTTATTGTCTTCGTCACAAAGAGTGTCCCCGGTAGATGTATCCTTTAGTCCTACTGCTGCAGCAATATCGCCGGTGTAAACCTGGGTCAATTCTTCTCTATGATTTGCATGCATTTGTAGTATTCTACCTATTCTTTCTTTTTTATTCTTAGTTGAATTGTAAACATAGGAACCCGATTTTAAAACACCTGAATATACTCTAAAGAATGCTAGTTTCCCAACATAGGGGTCGCTCATAATTTTAAATGCTAGAGCAGAAAATGGCTCATTGTCATCGGCATGACGTTCCCCTTCTCCCTCACCATCTACTAATACTCCTTTTATTGGTGGAATATCTAATGGGGAAGGCATATAGGCTACTACTGCATCTAATAGTAATTGGACTCCTTTATTTTTATAGGATGAGCCACAAACTACCGGTATCATTTCTACATTTACTGTAGCCTTTCGGATAGCATCCTTTATCTCTGTTATGGAGATTTCCTCTCCCTCAAGGTATTTCATCATTATATCTTCATCTTGATCAGCTATTGCTTCTATAAGATTGGTTCTATATTCCTCTGCTAATTCCATCATATCTTCAGGAATATCTGTTTTCTCTATTTCTTTGCCCATATCATCTTTATAGATTCTAGCATTCATCTCCACTAGATCTATAATACCTATAAAGTTTTCTTCTTTTCCGATAGGTAGTTGAATAGGAATTGCATTAGCCTGAAGTCTTTCTTTTAACATTTTTACTACATTATAGAAATCAGCACCTGTGATGTCCATCTTGTTTATATAAGCCATTCTAGGTACATGATATTTATCAGCCTGTCTCCATACAGTTTCAGACTGGGGTTCTACCCCACCCTTTGCACAGAATACAGCTATTGCTCCATCCAATACCCTTAATGAACGCTCAACTTCAACTGTAAAGTCCACGTGCCCTGGCGTGTCTATAATATTTATTCTATGACTATCCCATTGAGCTGTAGTAGCTGCAGATGTGATAGTTATTCCTCTTTCCTGTTCCTGTTCCATCCAGTCCATTGTGGCAGCACCTTCATGGGTTTCCCCAACTTTGTGCACCCTACCTGTATAGAATAATATACGCTCACTTGTAGTGGTTTTCCCTGCATCTTTATGAGCCATTATTCCAATATTCCTTGTTTTTTCTAAGGTAAATTGCCTAGGCACAATAATTCCTCCTTTCTATTATGAGATAAAAGCCTTCCCATAATAATTAACTACCATCTATAGTGGGCAAATGCCTTATTTGCTTCTGCCATCTTATGCATTTCTTCTTTCTTCTTAACAGATGCCCCTGTATTATTAATTGCATCTAATATTTCTCCTGCCAATCGGTCTATCATGGTTTTTTCTCCTCTTTTTCTGGAGTAAACTGTAATCCATCTTAAACCAAGGGCTTGCCTTCTATCTGGTCTAACTTCCATGGGTACTTGGTAGGTTGCTCCCCCCACCCTTCGTGCTTTAACCTCTAATACAGGTGAAACATTATTTAGAGCTTCCTCAAATACTTCTAAAGCATCTCGACCTGTTTTTTCTGCTACTTTATCGAAGGCTCCATAAACAATTCTTTGAGCTAAACCTCTTTTGCCATCTAACATAATGTTATTAATTAGTTTTGTAACTAAAGTACTATCATATAATGGATCTTTTAGTACTTCTCTCTTTGGAATAGGTCCTTTTCTTGGCACTTTACTTCCCTCCTTAATAATTAAAATTATTCATCGGTACTCGGCGAATTTACACCGTTGTGCTTTATTCTATATAAATAAATGTACAATGTATCGATGATTCCACATTTTACAAATAATATTCTGCTTATTTTTTAGGTTTCTTTGCACCGTATTTAGAACGGCTTTGACCTCTGTCCTGAACACCAGCTGTATCTAAGGCACCCCTTACAACATGGTAGCGAACCCCTGGTAAGTCTTTTACTCTACCACCACGAACAAGGACAACACTATGTTCTTGTAGGTTGTGGCCAATACCTGGGATATAAGCAGTAACTTCAATACCATTTGTTAATCTAACTCTAGCTACCTTTCTTAGGGCGGAGTTAGGTTTTTTAGGTGTGGATGTTTTAACAGCGGTACACACCCCTCTTTTTTGAGGACTACCCTTTAAGGCTGGCGTATCTGATTGTTCAGTGGTCACCTTTCTTCCTTTTCTTACTAGTTGGTTAATTGTTGGCATTATTGCACCTCCTTTAATTGATTTGCCTTTCTTTATAGAAAAGCTACCCATCTACTAATAGTAGATGGGATAGCTAAATCTCATTTTACTATTGATTAGATAGTATAGCGGCAGTAGCTGCCTTTGTATCTATAGAACAGGCTTTTCCCAGTTCTTTCATAGTTTCTGCATAATAAATTTCTATATGGTGATCTTCACATAGTTTTTTTATTTCTCTAAATAGGTGTTGATCAACATCTTTGGCAAGATATACCACTTCTGCCCTACCCTCTTTGATAGCTTTTCGGGTTTGCTTTATACCTACAACCTTATTTTTAGAACTATGGATTCTTTTCATCATCTTTCCTCCCAATAGAAGCTCTAAAATGCATACTTTTTTATTTTAGCACCTAGATTTAATGCTGTCAACTCTGGGAATCTTGGTTTGTATCAATGATAATCCCATCCATGGTGTTCTCTCCAATTTCATAATATTCTTCTATAGCATCCTTTGTTTCCTCAGGTGCCCTTTCTTTTTCTCCTGCCAGCTTTATTGATCTATAACGGTCCATGCCAGTACCAGAGGGTACTAGTTTACCAATTATTACATTTTCCTTTAATCCCACTAGATTATCTACCTTCCCCTTTATAGCCGCTTCAGTTAATACTCTAGTTGTCTCCTGGAATGAAGCAGCAGACAGGAAGGAATCTGTTGCAAGGGAAGCTTTGGTTATACCCAGTAAAACCCTTTGGCCTGTTGCAGGCTGACCGCCCATTTCCTTTACTCTATTATTTTCTTCTTCGAATTGGAAGATGTCTACCAACCCGCCAGGTAAAAGATCGGTATCGCCAGGCTTATCCACCTTTACCTTCCGTAGCATTTGTCGGACTATCACCTCAATATGTTTGTCGTTAATATCTACTCCTTGTAGCCTATATACCATTTGAACTTCCTTCAGCAGATATTGTTGGACTCCTTGTACTCCCTTGATATTTAATATATCATGGGGATTTACTGAGCCTTCGGTAATCTCATCTCCCGCTTCAATAAGGTCTCCTTCTTGTACCTTAAGCCTAGAGCCATAAGGAATAGTGTAAGATTTAGTTTCTCCATCTTCTCCAACTATTATTATCTCTTTCTTCTTCTTTGTTTCTCTGCTTTCCACTTTTCCTGCTATTTCCGAAATTATGGCTAAGCCCTTAGGTTTTCTAGCCTCAAATAATTCTTCCACCCTAGGCAAACCATGGGTAATATCGTCTCCAGCAACTCCTCCTGTATGGAAGGTACGCATGGTCAACTGGGTGCCTGGTTCACCAATAGATTGGGCAGCTATAATACCTACAGCTTCTCCTATATTGACCTCCCCGCCAGTGGCAAGGTTAATACCATAACATTTTCCACAGACACCAATTTTAGATTGACAATTAAGAACTGTTCGAATCATAACGGATTTTATATCCAGTTTTTCAATTAGTTCTGCTTTTTCATAGGTGATTAATTGATTTTTAGCTACTATAATTTCACCAGTTTGTGGATGCAAAACATCTTCAAAGGCATATCTTCCATTAGTTCTATCCATTAAACCTTCAACAATTTCACTGCCATTCTTTAGTGCAGTTACTCTGTAACCTTGGGTAGTACCACAGTCCTCTTCCCTAATTATTACATCTTGGCTAACATCTACTAGTCTTCTAGTTAAATACCCTGAGTCGGCTGTTCTAAGTGCAGTATCTGCTAAGCCTTTTCTAGCACCATGGGTGGATATGAAGAACTCTAAAACATCCAATCCTTCACGGAAATTTGAGCGAATTGGTAGCTCGATTATCTTACCAGATGGGTTTGCCATCAATCCTCTCATACCTGCTAATTGGCGAATTTGATTTTTGCTACCCCTAGCACCTGATAATGCCATCATGTTAATTGGATTAAGAATATCTAAATTTTCCATCAGTGAATTGGTGACTGCTTCAGTGGTCTTAGTCCAGGCGTTAATTACTTTTTCATATCTTTCATCATTAGATATTAAACCCCTGCGATATACTTTTTGTATTCTATCTATTTCTTGGTCAGTTTCAGATAATAATTCTTTCTTTTCCTCGGGCACTACCATATCTGTTACCCCTATGGTTATCCCTCCCAAGGTAGCATATTTAAAGCCTATTTCCTTTATCTTGTCTAGTAATACAGAGGTATCAGCTGAGCCATACTTCCTATAGGATCTCCCCACTATTTCAGAAATTACCTTTTTGTCTACTAATCCATCTACCTCTAGGTCAAATGCCTTAGCTGGGTCACTTCTATCTACCATACCTAAATCTTGGGGAATTATTTCATTAAAAATAAATCTTCCCACTGTGCTTTCAACTAATTTATGTTTTAACTCACCATCTATTTCCTTTGTTACCTTTACCTTTACTTTGGCATGGAGTTTTACAATTCCCTCCTGATATGCCATTAGCATTTCATTATAATCAGCAAAGGCCTTCCCTTCTCCCTTTTCTCCAGGTACCTCTATAGTCAGATAATATGTGCCTAAAACCATATCCTGGGTAGGACTTACCACTGGTGCTCCATCCTGGGGTTTTAAAATATTATTTGCAGCAAGCATTAAAAGCCTTGCCTCTGCTTGGGCTTCCATTGATAATGGAACATGAACTGCCATTTGGTCTCCATCAAAGTCCGCATTATAAGCTGTACAAACAAGGGGATGAAGTTTTATTGCCCTACCTTCTACCAATACAGGTTCAAAGGCTTGTATCCCCAATCTATGCAAGGTAGGTGCTCTGTTAAGTAATACAGGATGGTGTTTTATAACCTCTTCTAGTACATCCCATACTTCAGGCTTTAATCGCTCCACCATTCTCTTTGCACTCTTTATATTGTGAGCATAGTTGTTCTTTACCAATTCTTTCATTACAAAGGGTTTAAAGAGCTCTATTGCCATTTCCTTTGGTAGCCCACATTGGTACATCTTTAATTCTGGACCCACTACAATAACTGAACGTCCAGAATAGTCTACCCTTTTACCTAATAGGTTTTGTCGGAAACGACCTTGCTTCCCCTTAAGCATATCTGATAGGGACTTTAATGCTCTATTTCCAGGTCCGGTAACTGGTCGTCCCCTTCGCCCATTATCAATAAGGGCATCTACTGCTTCCTGCAACATTCTCTTTTCATTTCTAACAATTATATCTGGTGCTTCTAAATCTAGAAGTCTTTTTAATCTATTGTTCCTATTTATTACCCTTCTATATAAGTCATTTAAATCTGAAGTGGCAAAGCGCCCTCCATCCAATTGGACCATTGGTCTTAATTCTGGTGGTATAACTGGAATAACGTCTAGTATCATCCATTCAGGTCTATTCCCTGACTTTCTAAAAGCCTCTACCGCCTCTAGCCTTCTTACAGTTCTTATCCTTTTTTGGCCCTTACTGGTTTTTAAATCCTCCCTAAGTTCCTTAGAAAGGTCATCTAAATCGATGAATGCTAATATTTCTTTTATGGCTTCTGCACCCATTCCAACTCGGAATTGATTGCCATATAATTCTAGATTTTCTCTATATTCATTTTCATTGAGTAATTGTCTCTCTAATAAAGGGGTGTCCCCTTTATCTATGACGACATAGGATGCAAAATACAGTATTTTTTCCAATGACCGGGGGGACATATCTAATATTAAGCCCATTCTACTGGGTATTCCCTTAAAATACCATATATGGGACACAGGGGTAGCCAGTTCTATATGGCCCATTCTTTCCCTTCTAACCTTAGAACGGGTAACTTCTACTCCACATCGATCACATACAATTCCTTTATATCTTACCCTTTTATATTTTCCACAATGACATTCCCAGTCTTTTTGCGGTCCAAAAATCTTCTCGCAAAACAATCCTTCCTTCTCAGGTTTTAATGTGCGATAATTTATGGTTTCTGGCTTTTTTACCTCTCCCCTTGACCACTCTCTAATCTTTTCTGGTGAAGCCAACCCAATACGTATAGATTCAAACTTGTTTAATTCCTGCAAGGAGTTTCTCTCCCTTCTCTAATCCGATTTTTTTATTTGCTTTCCCATAGCACTTCCTAGATATCTCTATTTAATGGGCCCTCCTCTTCTAAACTGAAGTCTATTTCTTCTGTATCTTCTGTATCAGGCAAATCTGAAAGAATATCCTCAATGATAAAGTCATCATCATCTTCATCGTCCTGATCTAACAAATCTTTTTCTTCCTGTTCTAATTCATCTTCTATAGTCTTCTCTACCGTCTCATCTTCTGTTCCTTCAATATTTACTTCTAGTTCATGTTCTTCTATATCATCGTCATCTTCTTTTATTTCAACTTCAGTCTGTCCTGATAATACCCTCACATCTAAGGATAAACTTTGCAATTCCTTTATAAGAACTTTAAAGGATTCTGGAATGCCTGGCTCTGGTATGTTTTCGCCCTTTACTATAGCCTCATAGGTTTTTACTCGCCCTACCACATCATCGGATTTTACTGTTAGTATCTCCTGTAGTGTATGGGCTGCCCCATATGCTTCTAGTGCCCAAACTTCCATTTCCCCAAATCTTTGACCACCGAATTGAGCCTTACCACCCAATGGTTGTTGAGTTACTAGTGAATATGGCCCAGTGGAACGGGCATGGATTTTATCATCAACTAGATGGGCCAATTTAAGGAAATACATATAACCTACTGTAATCTCTTGTTCAAAAGGTTCTCCAGTTCTACCATCGTAGAGTTGAATCTTCCCATCCCTATCAAATCCAGCCATTTCTAAAGTATCCATTATATCTTCTTCATTGGCGCCATCAAATACTGGTGTAGCAATATGCCATCCTAAAGCTTTAGCTGCCAATCCTAAATGGACTTCTAATATTTGTCCTATATTCATTCGGGAAGGCACTCCCAATGGATTAAGACAAATCTCAAGTGGTGTTCCATCAGGTAAGAAGGGCATATCCTCCTCAGGTAATATCCTAGCGATAACACCTTTATTTCCATGACGCCCAGCCATCTTATCCCCGACTGAAATCTTTCTCTTTTGGGCAACATATACCCGGACTAATTGATTCACCCCTGGAGGTAATTCATCTCCATTTTCTCTAGAAAATATCTTAACATCTACTACTATACCTGATTGGCCATGGGGTACTCTTAGGGAGGTATCCCTTACTTCCCTAGCCTTTTCTCCAAAAATAGCCCTTAATAATCTTTCTTCTGCAGTAAGCTCAGTCTCTCCCTTAGGAGTAACCTTACCCACAAGTATATCATTTGAACGAACCTCTGCACCTATTCTGATTATTCCTCTGTCGTCTAGGTCCTTTAGAGCTTCTTCTCCTACATTAGGTATATCCCGAGTTATTTCTTCCGGGCCTAACTTGGTATCCCTAGCCTCTGATTCATATTCTTCTATATGAATAGAGGTATATATATCATCTTTTACAAGCTTTTCACTAATTAAAATAGCATCTTCATAATTGTAGCCTTCCCAGGTCATAAATCCAACCAGTACATTTTTACCTAGGGATATTTCTCCTAAACTAGTGGAGGGACCATCTGCTATAATATCTCCCTTTTTAACCTTTTCTCCCTTTTCAACAATTGGATGCTGATTTATACAAGTACCTTGGTTGGAACGGGCAAATTTAAGAAGAGAATATCGCTCCCTTTGGCCATCACTATTTCTTCTAATAAAAATCTTTTCCGCTGTAACTTTTTCTACTACACCATCTGACTCAGCCACAATACATACTCCAGAGTCTATGGCAGCCTTATGCTCAATTCCAGTTCCAATTATTGGTGCTTCTGGTTTTATCAAAGGTACTGCCTGTCGTTGCATATTAGCACCCATCAATGCTCTATTGGCATCATCATTTTCCAGAAAAGGTATCATAGCTGTAGCTACAGATACAATTTGTTTTGGAGATATATCCATAAAGTCAATCTCATTAGGGGATACTACCTGAACATCCCTATTTACTCCTGTTCTAACTTCCACTCTTTTGTCTACAAAACGATTTTCTTCATCTAATGGTTCATTGGCCTGGGCAATAGTGTAATGACCTTCTTCATCTGCAGATAAATAAACAATTTCTTCTGTTACTACTCCCATCTCAGAATCCACCTTTCTATAAGGTGATTCTATAAAGCCATACTCATTAATTCTAGCATAGGTACTTAGTGAACCGATTAGACCGATATTAGGACCCTCTGGGGTTTCAATAGGGCACATTCTACCATAGTGGGAGTTATGAACATCCCGCACTTCAAAGCCTGCCCTTTCCCTACTAAGACCTCCCGGTCCTAATGCAGATAGTCTCCTTTTATGGGTTAATTCTGCTAATGGATTAGTTTGATCCATAAATTGTGAAAGTTGAGAGCTCCCAAAAAACTCCTTCATTGCAGCTACCACAGGCCTAATATTTATTAAGGCTTGGGGAGTAATTACTTCTATATCTTGAATAGTCATTCTTTCCTTTACTACCCTTTCCATACGGGAAAGTCCTATTCTAAACTGATTCTGTAATAACTCACCAACTGACCTTAACCTTCTATTGCCTAAATGGTCTATATCATCAATATCTCCAATATCATAGCTTAAACAAAGATTGTAATTAATGGATGCCATCATATCCGAAACAACAATATGTTTCGGCACTAGTTCATCCATTCGCTCCCTTAAGGCCTCTTTTATTTCCTCTTCCTTTTCATAGGTATTTAATATCTCTTGTAAAACAGAATAATTAACTAGCTCATGAATATTTAGATCCTCTAAGTAATAAGGAAGTCCCTGCTTATGTATATCTACAAAGCCATTCCCTATAACCTTAGCTTCCCGATCTTCTAATTGTATTTTTACACTGTTTATACCAGCATTTTGAATTTCCCAGGCCTTTTCTCTAGTAATTATTTGGTCCTTTTCCAACAATACCTCACCTGTATTGGTATCAATAATATCTTCTGCTACCTTCTTACCAGAGATTCTATTTGCCAATGCCAGCTTTTTATTGAGTTTATGCCTTCCAACCTTTGCCAAGTCATATCTTTTTGGATCAAAAAACATGGAATCTAAAAGTGACCGGGCACTTTCTATTGTAGGCGGCTCTCCTGGTCTTAATCTCTTATATACTTCTAATAAACCCTCTTCATAGGATTTAGTTGTATCTTTATCAAAGGTACTGGATAGCTTTGGATCTTCTCCCAAAAGTTCTATTATTTCCTGATCAGTTCCGTATCCCATCGCCCTTATAAATACTGTTATTGGAAGTTTTCTAGTCCTGTCTATACGAATATATACCACATCATTGGAGTCAGTTTCATACTCTAGCCAGGCACCTCTATTGGGAATTACTTGGGCAAAATGAAGCCTCTTGCCAGTCTTATCTATTGTTTCTGAATAATAAGCCCCTGGTGAACGAACCAATTGGCTTACTATAACCCTTTCGGCCCCATTGATAATAAAGGTACCATTTTTGGTCATAAGGGGAAAATCTCCCATAAATACTTCCTGTTCCTTAACTTCACCGGTCTCTTTATTAATTAAACGAACTTTAACCTTTAGCGGAGCGGAGTAGGTTACATCTCTTTCTTTACTTTCCTCTTCAGAATATTTTGGGTTATCATCTAATGCATGATCAATAAATTCTAAGATTAGATTACCCGTATAATCCTGGATAGGGGATATATCATTAAACACCTCTCTCAAACCATCTTCTAAAAACCACTTATAAGATTCTTTTTGTATCTCGATTAGGTTTGGCATATCCAAAACTTCGTTAATTTTTGAATAGCTCATCCTTTTTCTTTTGCCCACCTGTACTTCTTTAGGATGTACCATCCACACTCACCCCTCATAATAAAGTAAAATAGCCAAAAGTCCACTCTAAATATATCCTGTGGCTAACCATCATTATATACACTTATTTATTATTAAAAATATGTGGTACTAAGCCCCTGGATAGGTTTAACTAAGATTTAGAAATATATAAATCGTCTAAATCAAGTTTCACTTTATCCGATGACTAACTACCACAAACTATTATTTCCCATTTATTATTGGAAATTATGTGGTACTAAGCCCCTGGATAGGTTCAACTAGGATTTAGAAATATATAAATCGTCTAAATCAAGTTTCACTTTATCGGTGTAACCTTTGGTTTTTAATAAAAATAGACAGTGATTGAAATAAAACTACCTATTGTATTATCACCAGCCATAATAAATTTATGCAAAATCAGGTAAAAATGATTCTATCAATGCAATTTATTATACTAACACAATTTGTCAATAGTGTCAATGGATAATAAAAAATTTTTTTCTAGAGAAGTCAAACATATGTGACACGACCTCTGTGCACAAAAAAGACACCCTCTTAAGAGTGCCTTTCTATATTGGTTTGTAATTATTTTACTTCTACCTTTGCCCCTACTTCTTCAATCTTGGCTTTTAGTTCTTCTGCTTCTTCCTTGCTTAGTCCTTCTTTAACTGGCTTTGGTGCATTATCAACTAGTTCTTTTGCTTCTTTTAGTCCTAATCCTGTAATTTCTCTTACAACCTTAATAACTTTAATTTTTTGTGCTCCAACTTCAGCTAATACTACATCAAATTCAGTTTTTTCTTCTGCCGCTTCTCCTTCTGCAGCTCCTCCTGCTACTGGTGCAGCCACTGCCATTGGTGCAGCAGCACTAACTCCAAATTCTTCTTCTAATGCCTTTACTAATTCAGATAATTCTAAAACAGTCATATTTTTAACTTCTTCCATTAATTGAGTTACTTTTTCACTTGCCATTTTTATAAATCCCTCCGTATATTTTTTATTTTTATTATGCTTGGGCTTCTTTTTGTTCCCTGATGGCATTTAATGCAATAGCCAATCCACGGATATTACCCTGTAATACATTTGCAAATCCAACAATTGGACCATTTAATCCTCCTAAGACCTTTGCTACTAATTCTTCTCTTGAAGGTAGGTTTGCTAGATTTTTTACTTCTTCAATATTAATTACCTTACCATCTACCATACCGGCTTTTATTTCTAAGTTTTTATGTTTCTTAGAAAATTCATTTATAATTTTAGCCGCTCCTACTGGCTCCTCCATGCCGAAGGCAACTGCAGTAGGTCCTACTAGATGTTCTAATAAATCTTCTAACCCCGCTTCTTTTACTGCAAATCTCATCATGGTGTTTTTATAAACTTTATAGTCTATTCCCTCTGTTCTAAATTTTGCTCGAAGTTCTGTAACTTCTTCCACATTTAAGCCTCGGTAGTCAACAAGTACGGCGGATTGTGCCTCTTGAAATTTATTCTTTATTTCCTCTACAATCTGCTTTTTTTCGTCTATCTTTGCCATAAAAAGCTCCACCTCCCCATCCTGTTTATTTAAATACATTAAAAAGTAAAAGCCCTCTCCGCAAACACAACGAAGATAGGCTCTATATCATATCTAGATTCCTTCCCTCGGTAGGAAATTAAGCTTTTAGCACCTACTGTCTACGGTTTGGTTAACTATATTTATTTGAAACATCAAGATTATAACATGATGCCATTTTTCTGTCAAATAACTATTATTTAAACTTTTGCAGGATTTATTTTTATACCAGGACTCATGGTGCTTGATATAACAACACTTCTTAAGTATTGTCCTTTTGCAGCTGCTGGTTTAGCCTTAATAATAGCACTTAATAAAGTAGAAAAATTCTCTTGTAACTTTTCTTTATCAAAGGAAGCCTTTCCAATTGGAACGTGGATGATATTACTTTTATCTAATCTATATTCCACTTTACCTGCCTTAATATCCTTTACAGCCTTCTCTACTTCAAAGGTTACTGTGCCTGACTTTGGATTGGGCATTAAGCCTTTAGGTCCAAGAATCCTACCTAATCTACCTACAACACCCATCATATCTGGTGTTGCTACAACAACATCAAAGTCAAACCAATTTTCCTTTTGAATTTTTTCTGTGTATTCTTCTCCTCCTACATAGTCAGCACCAGCTGACTCAGCTTCTGATACCTTTTCTCCCTTTGCAAAGACTAATACCTTTACTTCCTTCCCTGTCCCGTGGGGAAGTACTATAGCTCCTCGCACCTGTTGATCCGCATGTCTGGAATCTACACCTAATCTAATATGAGCTTCTATGGTTTCATCAAAATTAGCATTGGATAGTTTCTTTACTAATTCGATAGCTTCCTCTACTTCATATAGATGTTCTCTATCTATTTGTTTCAGATTATTTTGATACTTTTTGCCTCTTTTCATTTTCTTCCTCCTTTGTGGTACTAACGGCTTTGCCTCCCACTTTATTAAAACACTATTCTTCTATTGTGATACCCATACTTCTGGCGGTACCTGCCACCATACTCATTGCAGCTTCTATAGAGCCTGCATTTAAATCTTTCATTTTTAATTCTGCAATTTCTCTAAGTTGTTCTTTTTTTACCTTTGCTACCTTTTCTCTATTAGGTACTCCTGAACCACTTTCAATTCCTACTGCCTTTTTTAATAAAACTGAAGCTGGAGGAGTCTTAGTGATAAATGTAAATGATCTATCTGCATATACTGTTATAACAACAGGAATTATCATGCCAGCATCTTTTGCTGTCTTTTCATTAAATTCCTTACAAAATCCCATTATATTAACACCATGTTGTCCAAGGGCTGGACCTACTGGTGGCGCTGGAGTAGCTTTACCAGCCTCTATTTGTAATTTTATTAGTCCTACTATTTTCTTTGCCATTTTTATGCACCTCCCTATTAGATTATACTATTATTAGCTAGTTAATTTTACATTTTTTCTATTTGGTCAAATCCCAACTCAACGGGTGTTTCTCTCCCAAACATAGAAATATTTACTTTTATCTTAGTTTTGTCTAAATTGACTTCTTCAATAACCCCGGCAAAATTCTCAAAGGGACCGGATATTACCTTTACATGGTCACCGACATAAATATCTAAAACAGGTCGCTGTTCTTGTATTCCCATACTTTTTAGTTCAGCATCAGATAAAGGTACTGGTTTAGAACCAGGCCCTACAAAGCCAGTAACACCACGGGTATTTCTAACAACATACCAAGACTCATCGGTCATGATCATTTTTATTATTACATAACCGGGAAATATTTTTTTCATGGTAATTTTCTTTTTGCCATTTTTTATTTCCACCTGTTCCTGCATAGGAACATGGATTTCTTGTATAATATCATGCATTCCCCTGGTTTCCACTGCAGCTTTAATATTTGCCTTCACTTTATTTTCGTAACCAGAATAAGTATGGGCAACATACCATTTAGCCTTGTTTTCTGTTTCCATTTTAATCCCTTTCTTTTACCCAATTATCATTTCTAACATTTTGCCAAATCCTAGGTCCATTATCCATACAATAAATGAAATCAAGGCTATAGCAGTAACAACAACCGCTGTGTGCTTAATTAACTCATTCCTTGTTGGCCAATTGACCTTTTTAAGTTCGTACCAAACGCCCTTAAAGAACTTAGCTATCTTAGCTCCTATTTTTTCCTTTTTTGCTTCCTTTGCCAATTACTCCACATCCTTTAATAATACTATGTGAGGATTGATTTAATAGAATCTAGAATAAAATATTACTTTGTCTCCCTGTGTATAGTATGCTTATTGCAAAATTTGCAATACTTACTTAATTCTAGTCTATCTGGATCATTTTTCTTGTTCTTCATTTTATGGTAGTTTCTTTGTTTACATTCAGTACATGCTAATGTAACTTTTACCCGCACTGACTTACACCTCCTGCTATAATCCATTTCTACATGGAATGTTATGACCTTGTAATATACATATTATACCATTATTATCTTTTATTGCTTTATAAAACTTATCATAATTTTTATTTTGTGTCAATAAAAAGTAAGATACCTTTAGGGGCTTATTCACTATTTCTTACTATTATTACATTTAGTTTAACTTATATACCTTATTAAACAGCATAGGGATATTTGCATTTGCAAACATCCCTTGTTTGAAAAAGCCTAATCATTTATTCTTACTTGGGAAAATAATTATTCGATAACAGAGGTAACAACACCTGCTCCTACTGTTCTTCCACCTTCTCTTATAGCAAATCTCAATCCTTCTTCTATTGCTATCGGTGTAATTAGTTCTATTGTCATGGTGATATTATCTCCTGGC
>DUPX01000034.1 GCA_012838085.1 Eubacteriaceae bacterium | reverse complement strand
GTAATAGTCATAAATAAGGTAAATCTAAATTTGTTTTTAATATATATATTTTTCCCTAAAAACATCCTAATCCCCCCTTATATACAGAACAAATGTTCTGTATATAATTATATAGAACATTTGTTCTTATGTCAACAAAAATCGAACATTTGTTTGTAAATAATAATAATTTATGATATAATTTTAAAAAAACTGGAGGTAAATAGGAATTGTATAAAAATATTTCAAATAAACAATTAAAAATTCTAGAATTTATTAAAGATGAATTACATAATAAAGGTTATCCTCCTTCTGTTCGTGAAATTTGCCAAGCTGTAGGTCTTAAATCTACTTCTACTGTCCATGGTCATCTTGAAAAATTGGAAAAGTATGGTTATATAAGACGAGACCATACTAAACCAAGGGCTATTGAGATAGTTGATCATAACCCCTACTTTTCCCAAAAAGAAATTGTAGAACTTCCTATTGTAGGCAATGTTACTGCTGGTCAACCTATACTAGCTATTGAAAATATTGAAGATACCTTTCCCCTCCCCTTAGAATTTCTAGATATAGATAATAGTGAATGTTTTATGCTTACTATTCAAGGAAATAGTATGATTAATGCTGGAATATTTAATGGGGATTATGTTATAGTAAAGCAACAAAATACCGCCCAAAATGGCGATATAGTTGTTGCCCTTTTAGGAGAAGAAGCTACAGTAAAAAGATTTTATAAGGAAAGAGATCATTTCCGTTTACAGCCGGAAAACCCAGATATGGAACCCATTATAACATCTAATTTGTTAATACTTGGAAAGGTTATAGGAGTATTTAGAAAATTATAATAAAAAACACCTCCAAATAGATAATCTAATTTTCAATATTCAACTTTCTATTTTGGAGATGTCTTTTTAGATTTTGCTTTTTAAATCTTTATTATATTTTTATTGGCTAAACTTTGTAGCACAAGATATAAACCAATTTTTCCATGCTCAAAAGTAAGTCCTCCCTGTAAATAAGCAGCAAAAGGCTCCTTTATAGGTGCATCTGCACTTAATTCAATAGATGAGCCTTGAATAAATGCCCCTGCAGCCATAATTATTGGATCATTATAGCCTGGCATCTCCCATGGTTCCGGAGATACATAAGAATCAACAGGTGCTGCTCCTTGGATAGCATTACAGAAGGTAATAATATTTTCAGCAGTACCTAATTTAATCCCTTGAATAATATCACTTCTCTCATCATCAGGTCTAGGACAGACTTCAAAGCCCAATTCTTCAAAAATTTTAGCCCCATAAACAGCTACTTTCAGTGCTTCCGCCACTATATGTGGAGCAAGAAATAAACCCTGAAAAAACAATCGATTAACTCCTAGGGTTGCACCTGCCTCTTTGCCAAGACCAGGAGAGGCTAACCTATTGGCAATTATTTCTATTAAATCCTTTCTTCCTACAATATATCCTCCAGTAGGTGCAAGACCTCCCCCAGGGTTTTTTATTAATGACCCTGCAATAACATCCACCCCTACATCTGTAGGTTCTAAACTTTCGATAAATTCCCCATAGCAATTATCTACCATGATAACTATATTGGGATAATGGGGTTTAATTTTCTCTACTACTTTTTTAATGCTATTAACTGTAACTGCCTTCCTCCATTCGTATCCTGTGGAACGTTGAATGAAAATAAGTTTTGTTTTACTAGAAATGGTTTCCATAACTTTTGTTATGTTAACTTCTCCATTCCTTAATAAATCAATTTGTTTATATGTTATACCGAAGTCTTTTAATGACCCTTGTCCATATTCAATATTACTTATACCTATTACATCTTCCAAGGTATCATATGGTTTGCCAGTAATAGATAATAACTCATCTCCTGGTCTTAAAATACCTGATAAACAAAGAGATAAAGCATGAGTGCCAGAAATGATATGGGGCCTCACCAATGCATCCTCCGTATTAAAAACCCTAGCATAGACTTTTTCTATGGCTTCTCTTCCTATATCATCATATCCATAACCTGTTGAATAAGAAAAATGTCTATCTCCTAATCCAATTTCCTGCATTGCATGTAGCACCTTTAATTGATTATATTCTTTAATTTCATCTATTTTATTGAAATTGCCTGAAATTTCTCTTTCTATCTTTTCACAGAAATTTAAAATTGATTGGTCTATACTATATTCCTTCATTAAATAATTTTTTGTCTTTTCTAGCAAATCTAGTCACCCTTTTCATTAGTATTATTAAGTTTTATTACTTTATTAATAACATTTAGTATTTGAAATCCTCAGACCTAATATATATTAAATCATCTTTAGTTATAAGTCCTTTTTGGGAAATTCTTAAGGCCTGCCTTCTTATAGCCCTTTCAATAATATTTCTTATCTCTCTTGCATTCCCAAATTTTTCACTTTCTTTTTCTATTTGTTTTTGTATTATTATATTAAATAATTCCCTCTTCCCCTCAAGTGTTATTTCATATTGTCTTTTTCTAGCCATTAATTCAGCAATATTCATTAATTCATCTATAGAATAATCATTAAATTTTAGATGTATTGGAAATCTTGATCTTAATCCCGGATTACTAGATAGGAAGTATTCCATCTCCCTTTTATAACCTGCTAAAATTAATATAAACTCATTTTTTCGGTCCTCCATTGTCTTTACAAGGGTATCTATTGCCTCTTTACCAAAATCCCTATCCCCTCCCCGGGCAAGTGAATATGCTTCATCAACAAATAAAATTCCCCCCATAGCTTCTTCTATCTTTTCCTTTACCTTTTGTGCAGTTTGACCAACAAATTCCCCTACAAGATCCGCCCTTTCCACTTCAATTATATGACCCTTATCTAAAACACCTATAGTATAGAAAAACTTTCCAAGAATTCTTGCTACAGTTGTTTTACCTGTTCCAGGATTACCGCTAAATATCATATGGAAAACCAATTGTTCAGTAGTTAGATTGTTTTCCCTTCTTTTTTTATTAATATTTACAAATGCATTTATTTCAGCTATTAATTCTTTTATATTTTCCATTCCTATAAGGGAATTTAATTCTTTATGTATATCCGTTAAACTAATAATATCTTCATTTTTTATTTCATTGTCTTCCCTTGGTTTATGTATATCAATATTAAATAAACCTATTGTATTGGCCGTCTCTTTTATATTTGCAAAAAAGCTTTTTTTACCTTTCATAACCACCATAACCCCATCTTATAGAATATCTACTCCCTCACAGTCCTAATAACAAAAAAGGATGATATTATTATTATATGTGGAAGAATTTAATTGGTGATTATTATTATTTTCTTTTTGCTTTAGGTACAAAACCATTGTAATAACTTTTATTATCTAGAAAAGTCACAAATCCATCTGGATCAACTTCATTTATTATTTTATTAAACTGATCAAATTTCTTTCTCTCTAATATAACCAAAAGAACCTGTCTTTTTTTCTTCATACCTTCCCCTTCCAATACAGTTACACCAAAATCATTTTGTCTCAAAACATTAGTCAATAATGGAAAAGGTACATCAGGAATAATTAAGGCAGTAATAGAGCCTAAACCAATCCTTTCTTCTAAAAGACTTCCTAAAATATTCCCAGCAGAAAATCCTAAGGCATAGAAAAAAAGATTGAAAGGATTATTTAATGTATTTACAATTTTTGCAAAAACATAAGTATAAACAATAATTTCAAAAAAACCGATAATAGAACCTATAATCCTACGACCTTTTACGATCATTATCAATCTAATTGTGGTTAAAGGCACATCTATTAATCTAGCAAAGAATATTAATAAATATCCCAATTAATAAAGCCCCTTTCCTATAAATTTTTAATTATAAGAGGATTATTACCTAAAGAGATGGTATAAGAAGAACTGGCTGTATATATATATAAAAAAATCTATTTATAAATTTTTATCACTGCCAAAGATTGTATCTCTATTCCTGTTTGCTGCCAAATAAAGGTATATCTATAGCCTTTAAAGGTGTAATAGTGGAAACAGCATGTTTATATACCAGTTGTTGTTTATCTTCATATTCTAATATAATAGTGTAATTGTCAAAGCCTGTTACAATACCTTTTAGTTGATATCCATTGATTAAATATATGGTTATTTGAATCTTTTCCTTTCTAACATGGTTTAAGAATAAATCTTGCAAATTTCCAATATTTTTTTTCAAGCTATCTCCTCCAATATTAATTTTAAATTATATTAATAAAATTCTATAAAAGAAATTCATTAATCTCTTTTAATATATCTTCAATTAGAGAATATTTTGAATCATATTCTCCAATATCATACCAACTAACATCCTCAATTCTTCTAAACCATGTTAATTGCCTTTTGGCAAATCTTCTAGTATCCCTTTTAAGTATATATATAGCTTCTTCTAAAGTATACTTTCCTTCCAGATATTTTATTATTTCTTTATACCCAAGTCCAAGCATTGATATTAAGTCTTTATTATATCCCTTATCCAATATCTCTTTAACTTCATTCACTAGTCCCCCATCTATCATCATGTCCACTCTCTTATTAATTCGTTCATATAATAGCTGTCTTTTCATTTTTAACCCTATTATTAAAGGATTAAAAGGTGTCTTTTTATCCTTTGATATTTCCTTATAGTAGGACATAGTTTTTCCAGTTTCCTTATATATTTCTAATGCTCTTATTACTCTTTTTCGATTATTTGGATGAATATTAGAAGCAGAAATAGGGTCAATTTCCTTTAATAAATTATGTAGATATTCATTACCTTTATCGTTAGCTATTTCATTAAGTTGATCACGATATTTCCAATTAGTTATTCCATCAGTGAAGTCTAAAGGATAAATTAAAGAATTTATATAAAGTCCTGTTCCTCCTGCCACAATAGGAATTCTATTTTTATTTAATATCTTATCAATATATTTAATAGCTCTTTTCTGAAAAATAGCAACATTAAATTCCTCATCAGGCTCTATCTCGTCAATTAAATAGTGTTCTATTCCTTCCATTTCTTCTTTATCAGGTTTAGCTGTTCCTATATTCATATATTTGTAAACCTGCATAGAGTCCGCTGATATTATTTCCCCACCTATTCTTTTGGCGATTTGAATTGCTATATCTGTTTTACCAACAGCTGTAGGACCAAGTATAATTATTAATGGTTTATTCATCTTGATGTAATTTATTCCTCCCTACTGTATTCTTTTAAAAAGTCTTTCCAGTTCATAGCTTGATATCTTGACTATAGTAGGTCTTCCATGGGGACAGGTATATGGATTTTCAGTGTTAGCTAGATCTTTGATTAGTCTTTTTATTTCCTTGTTTTCTAATTTATCGAATGCCTTAACAGCACTTTTGCATGCTTTTGAAATTAACTTTTGATCTATTTCTTGTGAAATATTAACCTTTTTTAATTGGGATAAATAATCTATTAATTCAAATAAATTATCTTCATTTTGTGGCTTACCTAAAATTATTGGAACAGATCGAAGAAGAATACTATTATTACCAAATTCCTCAATATCATAACCTAATTTTTTTAAAGTGGTTTTATAATTTAATATAGTTTGATATTCTTCAAAGGATAATTGAATATTTTTAGGGAAAAGGAGGCTCTGTGAAATAATATTATTATTTTCAAATTCTTCTTTTAATTGATCATATGCTATTCTTTCATGGGCAGCATGCTGGTCTATAAGGAATAATTCTCTTTCTAATTCTATAATTATATATGTGAAAAAAATTTGACCTATTATTCTTCCATTTTTTATAGCATATAAAATATTTTCTTTATCCTTATAATCAGGAAAATTAAGTTTATCTATAATAGTTTTCTTTGGTTCATAGTTCCCTTCTTCCTTAAATGTATATTTTTTATCTAATATACTAAAATTATTATAAATCTGTTGGACTGTTTCTATAGGAATCTGCTCTTGAGTATCATTATCATATTCTTTATAATCTGTTACCCTATTATTGAGTTTAATCTCTGTAATAAGTGAGTTTTCCTTTAAACAATCAATTATGGCTTGTTTTAATAATAAAGAGATTAGACTTTCATTTCTGAATAATACATCGGTTTTTGCTGGATGCACATTTACATCTAGCATATGACTAGGTAGATTAATATTTAATATGGCAACAGGGTATTTGTGTATCATTACAAGACCTTTGTATGCTTCATCTAATGCCGTATTGAGTATATTGTTTTTTATAAACCTATTATTTATAAAGAATATTTGATATTTCCTTGTTGTTCTTGTTAATTGTGGCTTGCCAATATAACCTTTTACCTTCATAGGACTATTTTCATAATCCATTTCTATTAAGTCTTCACAAAAGTCCTTGCCAAATAAAGAGAAAATTGTACTATATAAGTCCTTATTACCTGGTGTATGGAATATTTCTCTACCTTCATTGATAAATTTAAAGGAGATTTCTGGATGGGATAAAGCCAACCTTTCAATAATTAAACTTATATTCCCTGCTTCTATTGAATGACTTTTTAGATACTTATATCTTGCAGGAGTATTATAGAATATTTCTTCTACCTTTATTATTGTTCCAAAAGAGCAACCAATAAGGCTATTTTCTATTATCTTTCCTCCATGTATCTTTATATATACCCCTTTATCTGATGACCTTTCCTTTGATTTTAATGTGACTTTAGAAATAGCAGCTATGCTAGCTAAAGCCTCTCCCCTAAAACCTAAAGTACTAATATTAGTAAGGTCCTCCATTGTTTTTATCTTGCTTGTGGCATGTCTTTTAAAGGCTACTAAGGCATCTTCGTTAGATATGCCTATTCCATTATCTTTAACTAATATTAGGTCTTTTCCACCCTTTTTTATTTCAACAGTTATAATGCTACTATTGGCATCTATTGAATTTTCTATTAATTCTTTAACTATTGATGCGGGATTGGCAACTACTTCTCCAGCAGCTATTTTATTTGCTATCTTCCAATCTAATATATTTATTTTAGACATATTAATTTCCACCCTGCAATTTTATAATTTTTTGTTGTATCTTTACAATATAATTCATCAGCTCAATAGGAGTTATATTTTCTAACGAAAGGGACTTAATATCCTCTAAAATCTCATGACTTTTATAGTTTAATAATGTAAAATCATTTTCTACAGTTGTTGCAATCTCAAGTTTGTGATCACTATTTATCATTTTTGTTTCTTGTTTCTCTAGTTTTTCTAATATTTCCTTAGAACGTAATATCACTTTATCAGGTAAGCCAGCTAGTTTAGCCACTTCTATCCCATAACTTTGATCTGCACTTCCCGGCATAATCTCCCTTAAAAAAATTATATTATCTTCAAATTCCTTTACTTTTATAGAATAGTTTTTTATACCCTTTATATAATCCTCCAATACTGTTAGCTCATGGTAATGGGTGGCAAATAAGGTTTTACATCCAATTTCCTCAGTGTCACCTATATATTCAATTACAGCCCAAGCTATACTAAGTCCATCAAAGGTACTGGTTCCCCTTCCAATTTCATCTAATATAACTAGACTATCTGATGTGGCATTTTTTAATATATTTGAAAGTTCGCTCATTTCCACCATAAATGTACTTTGCCCAGAAGATAAATCATCTGAAGCACCAACTCTAGTAAAAATTCTATCCACAATACCAATGCTTGCCCTGTCTGCTGGAACAAAACATCCTATTTGAGCTAATAGTACAATTAGAGCTACCTGTCTCATATAAGTAGACTTACCTGACATATTGGGGCCAGTAATAATCATAATACGATTATCATTAGAATCTAATTTTGTACTATTTGATACAAATTCATTATAACCCATCATTTTCTCCACCACAGGATGCCTACCTTGATCTATATAAATTTTACTAGTAAGGTTAATTTCAGGTTTGACATAGTGATTTTGATAGGATACATGAGCAAAAGACCATAGGGCGTCTAAAATAGCTATAAATTTTGCTACTGATTGAATACGGCTTATCTCCATCAATATTTTTTCTCTAATTTCCTGGAAGAGTTGATATTCTAAATTAGTTAATTTTTCTTGAGCCTCCAGTATTTTAGATTCTAATTCCTTCAATTCTGGTGTAAAATACCGTTCAGAGTTTACCAAAGTTTGCTTTCTAATAAAATAATCCGGAACTAAGTGGATATTGCTTTTGGTCACATCTAAATAATATCCAAAAACTTTATTAAACCCTACTTTTAAATTCTTTATGCCTGTTTTCTCCCTTTCCTTAAATTGCAAATCTGCAATCCAATCTTTTCCTAACTTTGTAGCAGCTCTATATTCATCAACCTTTTCATTATATCCATCCTTTATAATATTGCCCTCTCTAATGGTAATCGGAGGCTCATTACTTATCCCACTATTAATTATAAAGTATACATCCTCTAATGTATCTAAATCCTTATATATATTGTGCAATAAAGGACTCTTACATTGTTTTAAAAGTTTTTTCAGTTCAGGAAGAATTTCTATTGATTGTTTTAAAGCTAAAAGGTCCCTCCCATTAGCATTTCCATATGAGATTCTAGTAATAATCCTTTGAATATCATATACTTTTTTTAACAAACTATTAATATCATTTTTCAATTCTAAATTGTTTACTATCTCTTCTACACTATCCAATCTATTTTTTATTTCATTTTCTTTTAATAGAGGTTGTTCCACCCATTGTCTAAGCAATCGTCCCCCCATTGAAGTTAATGTTTTATCTAACACCCATAATAGACTGCCCTTTTTTTCTTTACTTCTAATTGTTTCAGTTAATTCTAAATTTCTTCTTGTAGTAATATCTAATAACATATATTCTTCCACATCATATCTAGTAATATGGTTTATATGGCTAAGGGCATTCTTCTGAGTTTCCTCTAAATACTCTAGTAATGCACCAGCTGCTCTAACTGTATATGGATAATTATCTAAATCAATGGCATTTAAAGAATAAACTTTAAAATGTATTTTTATTTTATTTTCAGCATTATTATAATTAAAATATTTATTTGGATAAGGACTTATTAAAATATCAAATTTACTTTCTACTAATTCTTTAATTTGCTTATCTTTATATAAATTGTTATTAGCAATTATTTCAGCGGGATTCAACTTGCCTATTTCATTAATTAAGGCATCTACTCCATTTGAATTCTTAATTTCGCTAACCATAAATTCTCCTGTAGAAACATCGGTAATAGCTAATCCATAATTCCCTTCTTCTGAATATATTGATAGTAAATAGTTATTTTTATTTTCTTCTAGCATTTGTTCATCAGTAATTGTACCAGGAGATATAATTCTAGTAATTTCCCTACGCACGATTCCTTTTGCTTCAGAAGGGTCTTCAACCTGTTCACATATTGCAACTTTATAACCCTTCTCAATTAATTTAGCAATATAATTATGTGCAGAATGATAGGGTACACCACACATAGGTGCCCTTTCTTCTAATCCGCAATCCCTACCTGTTAGAGTTATTTCTAATTCCTTGGAAGCTAATATAGCATCATCAAAAAACATTTCATAAAAATCTCCCAATCTGAAAAAAAGAATGGCATCCTTTACTTGACTATGGATTTCTAAATATTGTTGCATCATTGGAGTTAATTTTGACAATGTATTCCTCCTTAAAGTATAATCTTCTTATTATAATATAATAAGAAGATTATTTTTACAATTTAACCATACCTATTTTAATATTATATCACTCTGCATAACCAATCTGTATGCCATTTAAACTCCATGTATGGGCTTTTGTTATTTTAACCTGAATTAATTCCCCAGTTGCAAATTTATCACCAATAAAATTTACTAATTTATTTGTTCTTGTTCTGCCACTCATTTTATCAGGATCATTTTTACTTTCACCATCTACTAATACTTCAAGGGTCTTACCTTCTAATAATAAGTTTTCACTTTTACTTATGCTATGTTGCTTTTTAAGTAATTTCTGAAACCTTTTATGTTTTATTTCATCTGGTATTTGATTCTCCATCTGTGCTGCAGGTGTACCTTCCCTAATTGAATAAAGAAATGTAAAAGCTGAATCAAATCTTGATTTTTCTACAATCTCTAAAGTATCTTCAAAATCTTTTTCTGTTTCTCCAGGGAAACCTACTATGATATCTGTGGTTATGGATATATTAGGAATATCTTCTTTTATTTTTTTTATTAAATCTAGATAATCCTCCTTAGTATATCTTCTGTTCATCTTTTTTAAAATATTATTGCTTCCCGCCTGAAAAGGTAAATGTATATGCTCACAGACCTTATCATAATTTTTTATTACCTGTATTAAATCATCTGAAAGGTCTTTAGGGTGGGATGTCATAAATCTAATTCTTTCAATTCCCTTTATTTCATTAAGTCTAATTAAAAGATCTGCAAAGCTTATAGGCTCCTTAAGAGTTTTCCCGTAGGAATTTACATTTTGACCTAGCAAGGTAATTTCCTTACATCCATCCTCAGCTAATTTCTTTGCTTCACTAATTATATTTTCCGGTTCTCTACTTCTTTCTCTCCCCCTTGTATAAGGAACAATACAATAACTGCAAAAATTATTACATCCATACATAATAGTAATAAAACCTTTATGTTTATATTTTCTTTCTATTGGTATAGCTTCAATAATTTCCCCTCCATTTTCCCAGACATCTACAACAATTCTTGGTGATTGTTGTGCATTAGCTAATAGTTCAGGAAATTTATGAATATTATGGGTACCAAATACTAAATCTACATGTTTATACTTCTCCATAATTTTATTGACTATTGATTCTTGTTGCATCATACACCCACATACGGCTAAAATCATATTAGGGTTCTTTTTCTTTAGTGGTTTAAAGTTTCCTAAATTTCCAAAGACTTTTACATCAGCATTTTCCCTCACGCTACAGGTATTAAATATAACAATATCAGCCCTTTTTTCGTCCTCTATAGGATAATATCCTAATATATTTAACATACCTGATAATTTTTCCGAATCATTTTCATTCATTTGACAACCATAAGTGATAATTTTATATGATTTATTTTTATTATTATTCATATGCTGGTCCTCCTTATAAGGATATTCTAAGTTTATTAGTAATCTACTATACCATAAAATAATTATATTTATATTTATTTTT
>DUPX01000033.1 GCA_012838085.1 Eubacteriaceae bacterium | reverse complement strand
TCCACCTATTATAAAGGGCCTAAATAGCTTCAATGTAAAATTAATTATAATCCTAAAGGAATCAAAGGCATTGGAAAAGTTATCAACAATTTTAAAAAATAGTATCAGCAGGGCCAATGTTACAAAACCATATAAACTTATTTTTATATACTCTTTATTAATTTTCATATTCCCGTCCCTTCGAAATAATTAAATTAATTGTTAATTATATAAGTATTTTAGCTCTATAATACCATATTATAATATAAAACACATAGCTTGGTTAATTATACCCCATTATTTACCCTTTAATAATCCTTATCTTTATTTCTCTTAATAGATATAAAAACTATAATTACAAAAAGGATAATAATGGTGATAGGTAGATTGTATTTTTTTAAAAACAATGAGGTTTGGTCTAAATTTCCCTTAAAATAATATCCTAAATATAAATATAATAAATTCCAGGGCAATATGCCGAAAAAGGTCAATAATATAAATTTTATAATATTTATATTAGCCAATCCTGCAAAATAAGAGATATAATTGCCTATCAAAAGGGGCCTAGAAATAAAAACACTAAATTCCCCATATTTATGAAAGAATTTTTCTACAGCATCAATCTTTTTACTGGGAACTTTCAACTTGGTTTGCAAAAATCTATATAATCCATCCTTAATATATTTTCCAATAAAATAAGGTATTAGAGCAGCAATACTATAAGCAATCCCCCCTAATATAACTCCATAAAATAAGTTTAATTTCCCCATGTACACATTATGACCTGTCATAATAAGCACAACAAAGCCAGGAAAAGGCAGGGAAGCCCCTTCTAAAGCAGAGCTGATTATTATAGCTAAATAACCATATTTATTAAAAAAATCCAATCTATGCCCTTCTTTCCAGATTTAAATAATCTTATTATTCTTTAATTATATTATTAAAATACCTCTAAACAAAGAATTAGTAATAATCATTGTGTAAAATTTTGAAAATCCATGAAAAAGTAGTATGCTATAAATATCTTATTAAACTCTAGGAGGATTTTTATGTTTACCTTAGGAATAATTATAGCCAGTGATAAGGGTTCAAAGGGCTTAAGAATTGATGAAAGTGGAATTCTAATAAAAGAGATTATGGAGAACAATGGGTATAAGGTGGAAAAATATATTATTCTTCCAGATCGACAAGATTTATTAGAAGAGGAACTTATTCATATGAGTGATAATTTAAAGGTGGATCTAATCCTAACCTCTGGAGGAACAGGATTTTCAAAAAGAGATATAACTCCTGAAGCCACTTTAAATATCATAGATAAAAATGCACCAGGAATTGCAGAGGCTATACGTCTTAATAGTTTGAAAATAACTCCCCGTGGAATGCTTTCCCGTGGAGTATCAGGTATTAGAAAAAACACACTAATAATCAATCTTCCAGGAAGTCCAAAGGCAGTAAGGGAGAGCCTAGAATATATTTTATCTTCACTAGAACATGGACTAGAAATCTTAAAGGGAACAGCCCGGGACTGTGCTAGGGAATAATGGATGGAATTGTATCTAAAAACCCAGCTCCTATTATACCTCCATCGTTACCCAATTTTGCCAAGACTATATCACCATATTTAACACCTTTATAAAATACCCTCTTACCCACTTCTTCCTTCAGAGGGTCTAGTATATGACTACCTGCCTTTGCTAATCCACCCCCAATAACTATAGAGTCTGGATCTAGAATATTATAAATATTTACAATTCCTATTGCTAAATATTTAATAAACCTGTCCATTGTTTCTAATGCGAGTTTATCCTCCTTCTTTACTCCGTCAAATATGGTTTTTCCATTAATATTATCAAGGTTACCTTCTACCATTTTTACTATAAGGCTATCATTGCAACCTTCTGAAATTCTTTTTTTTACATACATTATAAGTGCGGTAGCAGATACAAAGGTTTCCCAGCACCCATTCTGTCCACAATTACAATTATAGAAATTCTCCCCTACAATCATATGACCTATTTCAGAACCCCAGCCATGACCACCATTATAAATACTTCCATTTACGATAAAACCTCCACCTACTCCTGTTCCCAATGTAATTAACACCGAGTCTTTTACTCCCTTTGTAGAACCAGCAATGTGCTCACCTAATGCAGCCGCTATTCCATCATTAATAATATAAGTAGGTTTATTAAAGTAATCTTCTATTATCTCCCCTAATTTTACATTCTGCCAAAATAAATTAGTTGCAAATATTATTCTTTGGGTTTTCTTATCTACCAACCCTGGCACACCTATACCTATGGATTTTATTTTCTCTAAAGGAATATTTGCTGTATCCAATATTTCCTCTATCTGACCTATTATATCCTTAATAATAAGATCTACTCCTCGCTTAACAATAGTAGGTATAGAGCTTTTGGCTATTATATTACCTTGATTATCAATAATACCTACCTTGATATTAGTACCTCCAAGGTCTATCCCAATTCTCATAATATCTCCCTCCCCTTTATCTTCTAGAATAATACACTTATTTATGATCTTTAATATACACTAATCTTACTATACTATATAAGGGTAAAATGATATAATAACCTATAAATACAATCTCCAGGAGGTCTTCCATGATTTTTTTTGCAATAATATCCCTAACTATAATAATTGATCAGATAGCTAAAAATCTTGCTATTAAATATCTACAACCTATTGGTACCTATCCTTTAATAGAGGATTTTTTCCATTTAACCTATGCGGAAAATATAGGGGCAGCCTTTAGTATTCTTCAGGGCAAACAAGTATTTTTAGTGGCTACCACTATAGTATTTACAACTATTTTATTATATTATCTTATAAAAACCAAAACAAAAAAAAGTACCCTATTGTTTAAAACTTCCCTTTCCCTGATAATAGGTGGAGCAATAGGAAATTTAATAGATAGAATAAACTTAAGCTATGTTATTGATTTCTTTGATTTTAGATATATAAATTTCGCTATCTTTAATACTGCAGATAGTTTTGTTGTGGTAGGCACTATTCTATTGGCATATGCAATAATTTTTGGAAAGACAGATAATATATTTTAGATTCTTATGGGGGAAAGATTTTATCCTACCTCTAATGCTTAAAAATGAGGGTGCAATCTCCTACATATGATGACCTTTTTACAACAAAAAGAAGGGATATTTATTATACCCCTTCTTTTTTCTCTTATATCTTATTTGTTTTCTGCAATTCTCAATGCTACATTTTCTGGTGAAAGTGGTAGGCTATGGAAGTTGATGCCTGTTGCATCATATAGTGCATTTCCAACGGCAGAGGGAACTGAAATCATTGGATGTTCTGCAACACCCCTGGCACCATAAGGTCCATCCACCTGCTCATTTTCAATATATATTGGAACCACTTCTAAAGGTGCATCCTTTGCTGTTGGAATTTTATTATCTGTAAAAGAAGGATTAAGTAATGTTCCATCTGAGCTAAATTTATATCCTTCCAATATAGCAGAACCAATTCCTTGGAGTACTCCTCCAATAACCTGTCCATCCACTAACTTCTTATTTATTACCTTGCCTGCATCAAAGGCAGAGGCCATTTTTAATACGGTAATTTCTCCAGTCTCCACATCCACCTCTATTTCTACCCCATGGGCTCCAAAGGTCCAAGCTAATGCAGGTAATCCTTCTCCTGTTTCTGGATCAAGATTTGTTAATCCGCTGGCTGTATAAACACCATGGGATATTAATGGACCTCCAATAGCATTCCCATTTTCAAAAACATATCCCCTTGAAAGTTTATTATAAGGTATTTTCTTGTCTGGATGTTTTATATGATAGATATAGCCATCCTTATGGGCCAATTCTTCTATATGGGCCCTAAAGACCTGGGCTGCAACTTCTTTCATTTGTCTTAGCATATCCTGGGCTGCCTTTTTAACTGCATTTCCACCCATAAGGGT
Source organism: Eubacteriaceae bacterium (assembly GCA_012838085.1). GTDB lineage: Bacteria > Bacillota > Clostridia > Eubacteriales > Garciellaceae > DUPX01. The sequence goes on along the minus strand of DUPX01000033.1, from coordinate 16,047 downwards.
ATATTTTGAGGCAACGGTATTCCAATCATAAGGGTGTTTATCCGAATTGATTTCCCAAGAAACCTCTACCTTTTCTACTGGTATATCTAATTCCTCTGCTGCAATTTGAGCCATAGCTGTATTCACACCCTGGCCCATATCCACTGCACCTATCATTAATTTAACCCCACCGTCCTCATCCATTTGCATTATTGCACCTGTTGAGGTATTAGTAGGCATAGCAGGAGCTTTTTGTAGTAAAGCTATTCCCTTACCTCTAACCTTACCAGTTTTAAATTGTTCTAATCTCTCTTCTTTTGTTTGATATCCTGTCCAGCCTATTTCTTTAGCCACAGCTTCTAAACATTCAGAAGGGCTGCCGGTGTGCTGATAAATAACTTCTCCACTTAGGGTGCGAGAACCAGGTTTAAGAATATTTTTCATACGTAATTCAAAGGGATCCATCCCAAGTTTTTGGGCTATAATATCCATTTGTCTTTCAACGGACCAATGGGTTTCTAAATGGCCAAATCCACGGTATGCTGTGCTAAATACCTTGTTTGTGTATAGGGTACGGGAATGAATCTCAGCATTTTCGATTTCATAGCCTCCTCCACCTGAATAAACAGCAGTTTTCCCCACATTTACACCATAATCTGCATAGGCACCACTATCCCAATCATAGTATGCTTGAAATGCAGTAATCTTGCCATTCTTTTTAACTCCAGTCTTTATTCTGCCTCGCATACCTGCCCTGGTAGGTAATTGATTAAATTCTTCTTCCCTAGTCATTTTTAGCTTAACGGGGCGACCCTTAGCTGCTTTAGAAAGAACAGCCACTAATGGTTCTATGTGTATACCTGCCTTCCCTCCAAAGCCCCCACCAATATATGGGATTACTACTTCAATATCCTTTCTTGGAATATTAAAGGCCTTTGCCAACATATCTCTTAAGGTAAAGGGAGATTGGGAGGAAGACCAAACCTTTAATTTATTCGAGTAAGGATCCGCTTGAGCAACAGACACATGGGTTTCCATGGGCGCATGTGCCACTGCTGGTAATGTAAACTCATTTTCCACTATAAGATCTGCCTCAGCAAATCCTTTTTCTATATCGCCTTTTTTTGTTGTATTCCAGCTGGCAATATTAGAATCTGGTTGAGGGAAAAATACCCCCTTCATATAGTCAAGGTCATTAATGTCTTCATGTACTAATATCTTTCCTTCTAGAGCTTCATCAATTGTATGAACAGCTGGTAGCACTTCATATTCTACCTCAATCAGGGAAACTGCTTTTTCCGCTGTAACCTCATCAATGGCAGCAACAGCAGCTACTACTTCCCCTTGATATCTCACTTCATCCCTTGCTATTATACGTTTGTCTATCATATATAGCCCTACTAAATAGGGAGCATCTTCACCTACTAAAACAGCCTTAACCCCTGGAAGAGCCTTTGCTTTACTAGTATCAATTGATAGAATTTTTGCCCTTGCATGGGGGGAATGTAATAATTTAGCATGAAGCATTCCCGGCAATTCAAGGTCATGTATATACATTGCTTGACCTGTTACCTTTTCCTGGCCCTCTTTTCTTAAATAGGACTTGCCAATATGCCTATATTCTTTTTCTACCATTATTTCAACTCCTCCCTTTCTCTTTTAGCTGCTGACTTAACAGCATCAATTATCGGGATGTATCCTGTACATCGACAAAAGTTTCCAGCTAGGGCTTCCTTTATTTCTTCTTCACTAGGATTAGGGTTTCTGTCTAATAAGGCCCGAGCTGACATTAACATTCCTGGAGTACAAAAACCACATTGGAGGGCATCCATTTTAATAAACTCCTGTTGGAGTATGGATAACTCCCCATCCTTAGCTAATCCCTCAACAGTAAGAATTTCTGCACCATCTGCCTCCACTGCTAAAATTATGCAAGAATTAACAGTTTCACCATTCATTATAATAGTACAAGCTCCACATTCTCCCTCGCCACAACCCTCTTTTGTTCCAAAAAGCTTTAACTCATTTCTTAGAAAATTTAACAAGGTCATTGTAGGGTCCACACAAGCTTGAATCTCTTCTCCGTTTACAACGCATTTCAAACCCACAGGGGGTAATCCAGAGTCCACATGTACAAAACAATTATTTCCATGTTCTCCACACATATTAATTAACCTCCTTTTCTATGAGAGTCTGTAGTGCCCTCTTGGCTAAAACTCCTGATATATGAATACGGTATTCCTTAGAAGAACGGACATCACTAATTGGGCTAATATATTTCTTGATTTCCCCCTCCACCCAATCAGGTAAGTCATTGGATAATCCTTTTTCATTAATAACATCCTCTAATTCTGTCAGCTTAAGAGGTATTGGAGCAACTGCAGCTATAGCCAAAGATATCTTATTTTCATTGTTTCTTCGTGCTGCTACACCTACTGTAGCTAGGTCATGACCTTTAAGTCGAGATTGTTTTAAATACACACTATTGTCCCCTTCTTCTACATCAGGAAGTAGAACACCTAAAACTATTTCATTATCTTTTAATATTGTCTTTTTCACTCCTAAGAAGAAGTCTTTGATATTTACCATCTTCTCTCCCTCTGGTCCTATTATGTGTACTTCTGCATCATATACCAATAGAACTGGCGGTAAATCCCCTCCTGGAGATGCATTACAAATATTTCCCACTAAGGTTGCCCTATTTCTTAATTGATAGGAAGCAAGGGAGGCTGCAGCCTGGTGTAAAGCAGGATATTTTTCCTCTATAATTTCTGAATCAACTATTTGATTAACGTTTACACCAGCTCCAATATATAACCCTTCTCCATTCTTATAATCAAATCTTTGTATTTCGGGAATGGCCTTGATATCTAAGATATGTTTGCAAGTAATTGCATTACGTCTTAAAAGTATCATTAGGTCAGTTCCACCGGCAAGAATCCTTGTTTCGTCATTATTATCTAAGTAGTCAAGTGCTTCTTTAATACTTTTGGGTTTATAATAATCAAACTTACTTAACATAACAAACCTCCTTAAATAGAATTTAAAATAAAAAAGAAAAAAATGGACGGTTTAATGCTCTATATATAAGCAATATACCGTCTCTATTTTTATTTTTAGAAAACTGCCATTGTCATCACCTTTATAATTGTTGATAACACTATCTTATGAAATTTTAATTATGTCCTTATATTTATTATACTTTTATTCCTCTATATGTCAATAAAAACCAATACATGCCAATTGTATTATAGTAACTAAATCATTTTTTTTAATTTATATACTTTTCACAATTATTAGTTATTGTTATTTATTAACAATTTCCTTTGCGGAATTTACGATGTTTTCCACGCTAATTCCATATTCTTTTAGAACTATATCTCCAGGGGCAGAGGAACCAAACTTATCAATTCCAATAATCCCACCTTTAATACCTACATATCTTTCCCAACCTATAGTCCTACCAGCCTCCACTGCTAATCTCTTTTCAATATCTTGTGGAAGAATTTCATTTTTATATTCCTCCTCCTGCTCTTCAAATATTTCCCAAGAGGGCATACTGACAATTCTAGCATCAATGCCTTCCTTCTGCAATATATCGTAGGCTTCTAGAGATATGTGGACTTCTGAACCAGTTCCAATTATTATAATATCTGGTCTTTCTCCTTTTTCCTTCTTAATGATATAGGCACCCTTTAGAGCATCCTTACCACTTTCCTTAAGTATAGGAAGGTTTTGCCTTGTTAGAATAAGGGCAGTAGGTCCATCATTATGAGAAAAGGCTGAGATATATCCAAAAGCTGTCTCCTTTGCATCTGCAGGTCTAAATACCCTCAGATTTGGAATTAGTCTAAGGCTCATAACCTGCTCAATTGGCTGGTGGGTAGGTCCATCTTCTCCAACGGCCACACTATCATGGGTAAATACGTAGATAGCAGGCAAGTTCATTAATGCAGACAGCCTAATTGCTGGCCTCATATAGTTAGAAAATATTAGGAAGGTACCTACAAAAGTCCTTAATCCACCATGAACTAATAATCCATTCATAATAGCCCCCATCCCATGTTCCCGAACTCCATAATGAATATTTCTACCCTTTCTATTATCCTTAGAAAAGCTTCCTAGATCTTTTAAATAGGTATTGTTTGAAGGTGCTAAGTCTGCAGAACCCCCAATTAGGTTAGGAATCTTTTGGGCAAGTTTATTTAGCACTTCTCCAGAGGCAGAGCGAGTTGCTAATTTATCCTTAGTGAAGTTCCATAAATCCTCATCTTCAAAAATTTCCTTTGCTAATTCATTACTATTCCATTCTTCCCATTCCTTAGCTAATTCTGGATACTTAGCCTTATATTCCTCAAACTTGGCCTTCCAATTAACCTCTTCCTTCTTCTTATCCTCTATTATATCTTCAAAATGTTTTCTTACTTCCTGGGGAACATAAAAGTCTTCCTTATGGGCCCAACCTAAATTTTGTCTTGTAAGTTTTATTTCATCTAACCCTAAGGGTGCACCATGCACACCTGGATTATCTGCCTTGTTTGGACTGCCAAAACCAATGATGGTTTTTATCATAATTAAAGTAGGTCTTTCTGTCTCTTCTTTTCCTTCTTTAATAGCCGCTGCTATAGCATCAATATCATTGCCATCTTCCACCTTTAATACTTGCCATTCTAATGCCTCATATTTTTTCCCCACATCTTCTGTAAAGGTGATATCGGTTTTACCCTCTATAGTTATATTATTGTCATCATATAATACTATTAACTTTCCTAATTTAAGATTACCTGCTAGAGAAGCTGCCTCAGTAGAAATACCTTCCATCATATCACCATCTCCAGCTATTACATATGTATAGTGATCCACCAAATCTATATCTTCTTTATTGAAATGGGCTGCTAATATCTGCTCACCCATTGCCATGCCCACTGCATTGGCAATACCTTGACCAAGGGGACCTGTAGTAGTCTCCACCCCAGGTGTATGATTAAATTCAGGATGGCCAGGAGTCTTGCTTCCCCATTGTCTAAAGTCCTTTAAGTCTTCCATAGATACATCATAACCAAAAAGATGTAAAAGACTGTATAATAGAGCTGAACCATGGCCTGCAGATAATACAAATCTATCCCTGTCTGGCCATTGGGGATTTTGGGGGTTGAACTTCATAAAGTCCTTCCATAGAACATAACTCATGCTAGCTGCTCCCATAGGCATTCCTGGGTGACCAGAATTTGCCTTTTCAACAGCATCCACTGCTAAAAACCTTAATGTGTTAATAGATTGATTATCTACATTTGACATTACATCACTTCCTTATATTTATTATTTTATACTATTTGGCCTATATTTACCCAGAGATTCTATCATTAATAGTTCTTTTAGACCTCATTATAATTTTGCCTTAAAACAATGCTTTTGTCTAGTGTTTTCATATCTCTTGTCAAAACAAAAAATGTTATGACTACAGAAAGAAAGTCTGCTAATGGGTAAGCTGCCCATATTCCTTCCAATCCAAAAAACTTCGGCAAAATAAGTATTAGAGGTATTAATAATAATAATTGTCGGGACATAGATAAGAATAAAGCTGGTGTAGCCTTCCCAACTGCTTGAAAATATCCAGACCCTACTACTTGAAAACCTACTAGGGGTAAAATAAGCACCACTACCCTAAGTGCATGACTCCCCATTTGGATTAATTCTGGGTCGCTATTAAATATGGATATCATAGTGTTTGTAAAAAACATTAAAATTAAAAATCCAGTAGTAGAAAATACTGTTGCTATTTTTATACCCACCTTTAAAGCTTCTTTAACCCTCTCCAACTTACCTGCTCCAAAATTAAAACCAATAATGGGCTGTAAGCCTTGAACAATACCCATCATAGGCATTAGGGTGAACATGATTAACTTATGAAGAACCCCATATACTGCCATTGATAAAGAACCTCCGTATATAGCTAAACTATTGTTAATAACAATAGTAACCAAGCTACCTGCCACTGATCGAGTAAAGGAGGAAAAACCAATGCTGATAACTTCCATTATAAGTTTTGCTTCCAAAATTAAATTCTTTATTTTAAGCCTTATAATAGCTTTGCCCTTTATAAAATAAAATATTAAATATACTACAGTAGTGGCCTGAGCTAGAACTGTTGCCAATGCCGCCCCTTTTGTCCCCATATTCAGTCCTGGAATATTTAATATAGGTATGGTATCAAAGATAAGTATTGGATCTAATATAATATTCATCCCCGCTGAAATTAACATTGTATTCATAGCAATCCTAGCATTTCCTTCTGCTCTTATAATAGCGCCACTTGCCATTGCAAAGGAGAACAAGATGGTTCCCCATAGAATAACACTACTATAATCTATGGCATGGTTCATAATATCTTCAGTCGCCCCAAAAATCTTTAATAATGGTTCTATATATATAACACCTAATATGGTAATTAGTCCACTTAAAATAAATACTAGGGAAAACACATTCCCTACAGTCTTTTCAGCCTTCTTAATATCTTTAGCTCCCAAACTTCTAGAGATTATTGACGCCCCACCAATCCCAAGCATTTGGGAAAAGGACATCACTATCATCTGAATGGGAAAAGCTACCGAGACACCTGCAATGCCCTGTATACCTACACCTTGACCTACAAAAATAGTGTCAACAAGATTATATAATGCTTGAACTACCATACCAATAGTTGCAGGAATTGATAGTTCCATTAATAGTCTTCCAATACTTTTATTACCTAACATTTCATTTCGTTCTGTCATTCTTAATCCCCCACAATACTAATTATTCTTTAGCTGGGAGATGTTCTCTGCCATCTTCCCCAATAACTTCAACGCAAAAATCTTTTCCTGGTCATCCATATTCTTTAACAATATACTATTCCATTCCCTTAAAATATTAAAAATAATAGGTTTCATGGAAAGGCCCCTATCTGTTAAAAATATCTTATAGGATCTTCTATCCAATAAATCTCTCTTTCTATGTACATAGCCTTCAGCAACCAATTTTTTTATGGCTCGTACTGTAGTGGCCTTGTCCATCCTAACTATTTCATTAATTGATTCTTGACTAATCCCATCTTTATTAAATAAAACCATAAGATAGGGAAATTGACCACTTCCGATATTATAAGGTTCTAATCTTTTATTAATAAAGCATTGACCTATTCTATACAGATATGATATATATTTGCCTATATGTTCATTGTATTCCATAAAATTATCCTTTCCCAAAATAAAAATAGTTGCCAGTGCAACTATCTACAATTATACAAAAAAATAGTTGCAAATGCAACTATTTTAGGAGTTTTGTCCTATATTATTTCTTCTGGGAGGTAATTTACCAAAATATTGATATAGGTAAGTTAGAATTCTTCCATTATAAAGTTTTCGATTTTTATTTGCCCTCTCTCCAAAATGTTTTTCAAACTCTGGATGGGAAGTAATAATAAAGTAGGACCAAGAATCTAGTTTTCTAAACACCTTCCCCATATCCCTATACAATGCTATTACCTGTTTTTCTTCTCCTAATCTTTCTCCATAAGGAGGGTTGGATATTATTACTCCATATTTTTTACTGGATCGTAGCTCTTGTACTGGCAACCTTTGAAAAAACACAAAATCATTTACTCCTGCCTTAAGGGCATTTTCTCTAGCCTGTTTTAATGCCCTTCCATCAATATCTGAACCTAATATTCTAAAGTCTTTTTCCACCTGAATTGCTTCCATTGCCTCTGCCCTTGTCTTTTTCCAAAGACTTTGGGAAAGTTGTTTCCAACCCTCTGATATAAAGTTTCTCTGCAGTCCAGGGGCAATATTTTTCCCTATCATTGCCGCCTCTATAGCTATAGTCCCTGATCCACAAAGGGGGTCAATAAACTCCCTTGGGGGTTTCCATCTAGATAATATAACCAATGCAGCAGCAAGGGTTTCCTTTATAGGGGCCTCATTACCATATTCTCTATAACCCCTTTTATGAAGACCTATTCCACTGGTATCTATTAGCAGGGTAGCCACATCCTTTAATAGAGAAATCTGTATAGGATATTCTCCCCCTGTTTCCTTAAACCAATCTATGGAATATTTGCTTTTTAATCTCTCCACTACTGCCTTTTTTACTATAGATTGGCAATCAGAAAGACTAAATAGTTTAGATTTAACAGATTTTGCTTTATAGATAGGAAATTTCCCATCTGGTGGAATCCATTTTTCCCAGGGCAGGGCCTTTGTCTGTTCAAAGAGTTCATCAAAGGTAAGGGCCTTAAACTCTCCCATTTTTACAAAAACCCTATCTGCTGTCCTCAGCCAAAGATTTGCCTTTGGGATATCCTCCACCTTTGCTATAAAGGTAACCCTTCCATTTTCAACTTTTACATCATCAAATCCTAAGTTCCTAACCTCTTGTGCAACAATGGCCTCCAGCCCAAAGGTACTTGTTGCCACTAATTCAATATTTCCCATCTTTTTCTCCTAACTTTAATAGCTATTAGCTTACCCAATAATAGATTTTTATATCAATATAACCTTATGATATATCTTCTTACCCTTTCTAATCATAAGACTATTATCTGCAAAATCTTCTAGGGTAATATTTTGATAAATATCTTCTACCCTTTGGTCATTAATATAAATTCCACCCTGTTGAATTAACCTTCGTCCTTCTCCCCTGGAGGATATTAGCTGGGTTTTTTGTAGCAGACTAATAATATCTAATCCTTCCCCTAGCTCTTTTGATGATAGCTCCGAAGAAGGAACATCAGCATCTCCACTAAAATCACCAAATAATAGTTTTGCCGCCACCTCTGCTTTTTTAGCCTCTTCTTCCCCATGGACCAGCCTTGTCACCTCAAAGGCCAATATTTCCTTAGCCTTATTGATTTCTGAACCCTCTAATCCCCCTAGTTTATTTACCTCCTCCATGGGTAGGAAGGTTAATAATGATAGACAATTTTTAACATCAGCATCATTTACATTTCTCCAGTATTGGTAAAAATCATAGGGGCTGGTCTTTTCAGGATCTAGCCAAATAGCTCCTGATTCTGTTTTGCCCATCTTTATTCCCTCACTAGTGGTAAGAAGTTTAAAAGTCATTCCATATACAGTGGCAGAATCCACCCTACGACATAGGTCCACCCCTGCAATAATATTTGACCATTGGTCATTGCCCCCCATTTGAAGTTTGCAATCCACCCTTCTATGTAATTGTAAGAAGTCATAGGCTTGCATAATCATATAATTAAATTCTATAAAGGATAATCCCCTATCCATCCTGCTTTTAAAAGCCTCTGCCGATAACATTCTATTTACTGTAAAGTGAACACCTATCTCTCTTAAAAAGGGAATATACTCTAGGTTGAGTAGCCAATCCGCATTATTCACCATAAGGGCCTTTCCTTCAGAAAAATCAAGAAATTTAGAAAATTGTTTTTTAAAGGCCTCACCATTAGCTTGGATTTCCTCTATAGTAAGCATCTTTCTCATATCTGTCTTGCCGGAGGGGTCTCCTACCATGGTAGTCCCTCCACCAATTAAGGCTATTGGTCTATGGCCTGCCTTTTGCATATGGGACATTACCATAATCTGAACAAAATGGCCTACATGAAGACTATCTGCTGTTGCATCAAATCCTATATAAAAAGTAGTAGATTCCTTACCTAATTGTTCCCTTAACTCCTCCTCGTGGGTTACCTGTTCTATAAAGCCCCGTTCACTTAGAATATCAAATACATTTTTCATTTTATCTGCCTCCTGTTTTTACATAAAATTATTTATTGAAATAAAAGACTCCTTCCATCCTTAGCATCTCCCTTACATCCACAGGATAATTTCCCTAAATCCTATCTTTTATTTAGTAAAAAGCAAAAACTTTCCTACTAAAGAAAAAAGGCGCTCTCCTATAAGGACGAGATCGCCGTGGTACCACCTTAATTCACATCAATAAGATGCCTCAAACCATGTAACGAATGGAATACGCATTAAGAAACTCAGAAGCTGTACTTCATTAACCATGTACTACAGATTTCCCACCAATCAACCTGCTCTCTTTATTGTAACCATGGATAACTACTAATTCTTCTTCATAGTAAAATCTTATTAAATTAATCTTTATAAAAGTTTATCAAAAGTAAAAACATTAATCAAGGGTTTTTCCCATTGATTGTGTTTAATCTATGATAATGTCACCTTGTAAGGAAAATAGATATAGGATTATTTGTTTTTATATTTTTATTATGGGTATAAATTATATAGTAATGAAATATTATAGTTGAAAATGACTAGGAGGAGATTAGTGTGAGTAAATTTGGAGAATTATTACAAAGTGGAGACTGGAAAGGAGAAAAACATGTACCAGTAATTCATGCCCCTGAAAATGTAGGTGTAGATGAAGCTTTTGAATTACAAGTATCCATAGGGGATGAAATTTCCCATCCAAATACCCTTGAACATCATATTGCTTGGATAAAGGTTTTCTTTAAACCTGAAAAAAGTAAGTTTCCAGTAGAAGTTGCAGACTTTGCTTTTAGAGCCCATGGAGAATATGATGTAGTTACAGATTATGTTGGAAAAACAGAGTTGACTTTAAAGGAATCCGGCACCCTTTATGCTTTAAGCTATTGCAATATTCATGGCCTTTGGGAAAATTCCCAATCCATCCAAGTTAAATAAGTTTAACCTATGGAAACTGCATTTAGGGGGATTACCTACATATCCAAAGATAAACCCAATACCTTAAAAGCAGTTTCCTTTTTTAGTATAGTTTGATAGGGTTATTTTTTTCATAAATTTATAGAGTTAAAACCCGATTATAAATTTGACCTCTCACCCCCCACTTCTGCTATTATTACTTTATTTCCAGTCTAACAATGGTTCCTATATTTTCTTCACTGTCTATGGAGATTTCAATATTATGTCTTTGGGCAATTTCTTTGGCAATAGCCAGTCCTAATCCAGTACCTTTTTTATTTTCCTCAGTTTTTATCCTGGTGAAACGATCAAATATATATGGAAGGTCTTCCTTAGGTATTCCAATCCCATTATCCCTTATAGTAAGAACTCCATTTTTAAAATCAATATCTATCTTTTCCCCACTAGGAGAAAACTTTATAGCATTATCCAAGATTATTAAAAGCATTTGTCTTAACCTGCCATAATCCCCTTCCATCATAAATACCCTATTGTCTAACTCACTATTTATGATGATATTTTTATTTTTTGCCATATATTCAACACTTCGAAGGGTATCATCTATTACATCAGAAAAATTCAGAGATTCTTTGTCTATATTAAAATCCAGATTTCTTAGTCTAGATAATTCTAATAGGTCATTAACTAGTCTTTGTAAATAAATGCTTTCATCTAACATTTGCTTATAATAATCTTCTACCTGATCAGCTTGGGTAACTACTTGGTCATTCAAAGCTTCTAAGGATCCCCTTATAATAGTAACAGGTGTTCTTAATTCATGAGAAATATTCGCTAAAAAGTCTTGACGAAGCTTATTTAGATTTTCCCTTTCCTTATCAGCCTTATAAAGTCTTTCACTTAAAATATCAATGGTGGAAGCAAGCTCCCCGATTTCATCTTTTTGCCTTATATTAGTTTTTGCGCTATATTCCCCATCTACAAGCCTTAAGGCGGTATTGTTTATTTTCCTTAAGGGTTTTGTAAAGCCTAATGCCACCATAATGGAAAAGATAATCCCTATTAGAAGGGCAATAAATAACGAAATAGCTAATATCTCCAATCCAGAAGAGATTGCACTATTTATCCCCTCCACAGGTGAATGTAATAATAATGCACCAATAATATTTTCCCCCTGTTTAATAGGGGCACCTATAGTTAATGTGGGTGCATTTAATAAATCACTAAAGCCTTGACTAAAAGTGGTTTTCCCTAGAAAAACTTCCTGTACTACCCTCTCTGCATCCTGGGGTAAATCATTATATCTATAATTATGGTGACTTTTATGGCCAGTGGTAATTAACTCTAGAGTTTCATCCACAATCCAAACATCTGTACCAGCAATATCTTCTATAAAGCCTATATAAGCTCCATAGCCCATCATTCTATGTCCTGACATTCCCATACCACCCATGCCTCCAGAAGAAGTTCTAAAAAATTCTGATAGATTGTCAGCCATTTGAATAGCTCGACTTTCCAATTCTGCCTTATGGAGTTGGATTGTATACTTTTTAAATAAAGTGGTAAAAACTCCCCCAATAACCAGGGTGAATAGCAGCAATCCAATGGTAAAATATACAGCTAATTTAAAAACAATATTATTTTTCATTTTTTACCCTCAAATTTATAGCCTACGCCCCATATAGTTTTGATTTCCCAATTATCATGGATAACCTTATCTAGCTTTGCCCTAAGCCTTTTAATATGGGAATCAACAGTTCGGCTATCCCCAAAATAATCATAACCCCATACACTATCTAATAAATTTTCCCTAGAAAAAACCTTGTTGCTATTTCTAGCTAAGGTCCAAAGAATCTCAATTTCCTTTTTTGTTAATGAGATGTTTTTATTATCTATTGCTACACTATAATCGTCTATATCTATTTTTAGATTGTCATAGATAAAGACCTGTTTATCCTGATCGTCTAGTTTTTCTATTCTTCTTAAAATAGCTCTAACTCTGGCCATCACCTCTCCTGGCGAAAAGGGTTTTACTATATAGTCATCGGCACCAATATCTAAGCCCATTATCTTTTCAAAGTCCTCCCCCCGGGCAGTAATCATGATTATGGGAACATTGGAAGTTTTGCGAATTTGGCGACACACCTCAAAACCATCAATTTTGGGCATCATTACATCTAATAATATAATGTCTGTTTGGGTACTATAAAAAATCTCCAGGGCTTGTTCACCATCTAAGGCAATTACTGTATCATAACCAACCTGTTTTGCATATTCTTCTAAAATTGAAGTTATTTGTTTATTATCATCAGCTATTAGAATAGTAGCCATATATACCACCTCCATAGTATTATAATTCTACAATTTATTTATGTTAAAACTGTGTTAATAGAAAAATTATTTCATAAATATTTTAAAATAAAAACATAATTATGTCACAATTCTTATTTATTATAATACCATAGCAAGTTTTAAAGCTAAATAATATTTAGGAGGATTAAAATGAACGGCAAAAAGGTGCTTATAATAGTATTGTTGATACTAAGTATCACAACTGCAACAGTCTATGCAGCTACTAATTATAGTTCCCCAGCAGATATAGCAGCAAAAGTAACAGGCAAACCTGTAGAAAAAGTAATAAAGGAAAAGTTGGATTCCAATAAAACCTATGGAGAAATAGCAAAAGATGAAGAAAAATTGGAAGACTTTAAAAATGAAATGCGTCAATACAAAAAAGATATAGTAAAAGATAAAGTAAAAGACGGGATTATAACAAAGGAAGAGGGAGATAAATTCCTTGCAGAAATAGAAAAACATCAAGAATTTTGTGATGGAACAGGTCCTAGGGCAAATGAAAAATCCGGTATTGGTTTTGGATTTGGTCATATGATGGGTAAAGGACACCATGGGGGCAATAATGGTCATAGGATGTTTAGAAACAGAGATAAATAATCTCATATATTAGGGCAGACATATAGGTCTGCCCTACACTATAGGCACAAAACGGTGAGGGCACCGTTCCTTACAACTAGCTCTAATCTATCATATTAATAAAATTTGACCTCTCACTTCTGACTTCCTCTTTTATCCCTTATATCTGATCTGGTCTAAAATTCTCAAATATAAACATATCAAAGTCCTTCCTTACCTCTTGAAAGACCTCTTTAGAATCAATGGTCCAACCAAAAGTGGGGGTTTTACATAGATTTTTAATTATTAGAAAGGAAGGTGTCCTTCTATATAGATAATTATAGGCAATAAAATCTGGCCTAGATAAAAAATTCATTAGAAGATGTTTTAATACAAAATATAATTTCTTATCCCCCTTCTCACCGTCTTTTACAAAGTCACTGGATAATTGTCCCCTTATAATATTTGGCCTGTTTTTTCTAAACCACCATAAACCTAAGGGGTTAAAGGATTCTATGCAAAATTGTCCTTTATATTTATCTAAATAAGGGGCTACCACTCCGCAAAGGGTGATATCTTTTGTATCCATTTTAAGTTCGATTAATAGCGGAACTCGCCCCTTTACTAAAGACAGCACTTCTTCTAGATGGGGAATTTTCTCCCCAGTATTATAAAGTCGTAATTTCCTTATTTCCTCGTAGTCCAAATCATAAATCATCTTATCTAACCCACATACCCTCTTTAGAGAATAATCATGAAATACCACTGGCTCCTTGTCCTTTGTTAATTGGACATCTAACTCTATAGCGTAATTATTTTCTATAGCATGGGAAAATCCACTTAAAGAGTTCTCAGGGATTTCCTCACCCTTATGTAAACCTCTGTGGGCAAAATAATACTTCTTAAATATAGACATATCACGAATATTAATAGTTCTAGGTAAAATCATATATATATATAGGACAATTATTAAGATTATTATATTCAAGACGAAAAACACTTCCTTTATTAATCTTCCACATCAAAATGTTCTAATTTAGATTTTTTACTGGGAGGTTTAGAGTCCCCATGTTTTACAAAGAGCATGGTGCAAAGAGATAATAGTGAAAACACCACTGCATAGGGAAATAAAATTCTATAAGATATATGCTCCATTAAAAAACCTGAGAATACAGGGGTAAATATCTGAGCTGCCATGGAAAAAGTATAATATATTCCCGTATATTTCCCCACATCAAAACTCCTACTCATTTCCACCACCATTGGATAAGAATTTACATTAATGGAAGCCCAGCCAATACCAGTTAGGGCAAATACAATATTTATCATAGGTGAATAATTTAAAAATAAAAATCCCACAAAATAAGATAGGGTGATTAGACTTATTCCAATTATTATGGTCTTCTTTCTACCTATTTTACTGGAGATTATACCCACTGGTATAAAGCTTACAATGGCCGCTGCCATAGCCACCATTAGAGCATTGGCAAAACTACCACCCTTTAATTCCCATACCTTTATAGCATATCGAGAAAAGGCAGTGGTAACAGCATTATAGGCGGTAAACCATAAGAATATTGAGGCAAGTATGAAATTCAAACTTCGCTTTACATCCTTTGGCATTTCATGGTCCCTGTCATCACTAAGTCCTTCCTCATCTACTATAGCTTCCGCCCTTATTTCTTTGGAAAGTTTGTTTTCCTTAATGGTCAATGTCAAAACAAGTACAGAGATGACCATAAATAGAGCTACCGCTAAGAATACCCAAAGATAATTAGGTGTGCCACTTTTTGAAATAAGCAAACTAATCATGGCCAAAGCAAAAATTCCACCAACTGCACCCATTAGATTTATAACTGCATTTCCCGTACTGCGTAGCTCCTTTGGAGTCAAATCAGGCATTAACGCTACTGCAGGGGATCTATAGCTTCCCATTGCAATAAGGGTCACCCCTAAGGCTACAAAGAATAAGGTAAAGTTTTTGCTTAAATCTGCTATAGGGATTAATAGCATGGATATTACAGCTAGAATGGTGCCAAAGATTATAAAGGGCATTCGTTTCCCAAATCTTGTGGAGGTTCTATCAGATAAGGCCCCAAATACCGGCAATAAAAAAATAGCCAATACATTATCAATGGCCATAATGCCTCCCGTCAAGGTTTCACCTAGACCAAAGGTATTTTTTAATATTAAAGGAATAATGTTGTCATACAGCTGCCAAAAGGCACTTATAGACATAAAAGCTAGTCCAACAAAAAAAGTTCTCCTATAGTTAAGTTTCATATTTTCCCCCTTCTTATTCTATAAATATTGATTATATTTTATCATTGAAAAGAAAATTTGTCTTTATAAATATTAGAAAACCTTACTTACAATAAATAAATCAAAATATTATAAAATCTTATAATTCATAGCCTTATTTTATATTTTTTAAGATATAAAGGGTGCCCCTTGTATTAATATTAAATATAATTTATTTTAAAGGTATACTTATTTGGCAATAATA
>DUPX01000032.1 GCA_012838085.1 Eubacteriaceae bacterium | reverse complement strand
TCTTTTTTACTAAAACCAAATTATCTAAGCTGTCATCTTTAGTAATAGAACGAGGGTATATATGATCTATATCGTATAGGGAGGCAACACTATCTTTTTTATTTAATATAAAACTTAAATCTATAGATTCACCTGTATACATACATTTCCCTTTTTGAGTATAGTATAAGTAAAGTGCTTTTGCTCTTAAATTTCTATCTTCATAACTTTCAAGTTCCTTAATAAATTTTGACACATCATCTTTACAAGCCTTATATAATTTTATTAAATCATCTCTTCTAGAATCTTTCCTTTCCTTTTTAGAATCAGGATTTCTTGTCATCTCAATAAAAATTCTCTTAGGAGGAGCTTTCCTAATTTTTTTAATTTCCTCGCATATGGTTATTGCTTGCCACACAGTCCTTTTTACAGCTGGTGATAAATAAACATCTTTCATTATATTTTCATAAGAAATCTTATCAAAGGTTTCCTCAACATCATTATATTTTTCTATGCCTTCCTTAAATGTATATTTTGAACTTAATAACTCCATTAGATTATCATTCGTCTTTTCTAGGGCATCAATAATGCTTGTAAATTGTTCACCTGTTTCATAACTGATACCACTAATCCCAGTTAATAATTCTGTTGAGAACCTACCCCAGCCCTTAAAATTTATGTTGGAAATATCTGAAATTTGCCTATCATTAAAATACTCTCCATAATTTTCTTTAATTTTCTTCCGAACTAACTTCCCTCCTGAATCAAAAATGCTCTTCCAAAAAATGATTTTTTCTACCATAGAATTATAAGGCTCAAAGTTTATATTTTCCCCTAGCATTTCTTTAAAGAAAAGATATGAATTTAATGAAGATTTAAAATCACCATCAATTCCTGATATTACAATATTTTCTCCATAAAAGTAGCCTATCTTTTTTAAATATGAACATAATATTTTTTGTGTCACCTTTTTATAGTTTTGAAAAAGTTCTATAAATATTTTATGTTTCAATTCTACTGTTATGGGTTTCCCATTTAGTTTTAAATTATTTAACTCATTTAGTACTTTAAACTTCTCATATAATAGTGATTGTTCTGGTATCACATCAGCTCCAAATATGTATGTGCACTTATTAGTCATTCTTCGTATAAATCTTTCAGAAGATTTCTCTTCATCAACAACACTTTCAAAATTCCAAGGTGTTATTGGTATATTTAGTTTCTTTACCATCCAAGCATTACCATGTCCACCATTATATTCTGAATGAAATGTGTTTAATGGGCCAATATAATAAGGAATTTTAAAAGTCATTGTTTTTTTAATCTTTTCACTAATTGAAAATCCCGTTTCATCTACTCTATTTAAAAAGTCATAATGTTTTGAAGCATTATATAAAATCTTATCTAACTCCTGTTTGTGAATTTGATAAGGAATTACACTATTATCAGTATTTCTTAATTTAGGTAAGGCAATTTTCTCTTCAAGCCTTGAAATAATTCTGAGGTATATCTCCTTATCCTTGTCACTAACTTGAAAATTTTTGACTTTTTCCATAAAAAATTTATTTGTTTCTTCCTGGTTGCAAATTTTTTTAGCCTTATGTCGACCATTTGCTAAGGTAGATTTTATATATGATACATAATTACGTTCTACTTTTGGATCATTGAAACATTCTTTCATATCACCTTTTTTACCATAATTCTTTATTAGATACTTTAAATCTTTTAAATCTTCACTATGTTGTTGGTAAACGTCTACCTGGGCTTCTGAAAAATAAGTATTAGATTTTAAGATCTCTGAAAGAATCATCCAGTCATAAACAGATTTTAAATAATCTAACAATAAAATATCTTCATTTAAAATCTGTTCATAAACCTCACGTTCTTCATTAAATGAGGATACTCTAAAGTCAATATCTCTTTTCTCAGCATTGTCGTATTCTGGATTGTTAAATAATACTGATAACTTTCTTTTTCCTCCTATCATAACAGAAAGAATATTCTTATATTGAGGATTATTAGTATCACAAGCTACAGCAAGGTTTTGGACTTTATCTCTTAATGTAAGATTTTTATCTAATATTATATTCTTAATATCTTTATAAATTTCCAATGGTATATTAAATTGAAACTTCTCTGAAAGATAATTTGATAGTTTAGAAAAAATAGATTCAAATGCTTCATTAATTGTAAAATCTTGTCCTTCAAATAAAAAGTGACCTCTATATTTTAAAATGTGATGAAGTCCCAAATATACTAATCTTAAATCTTTCTTTCCTTCATCATTAATTAGGTCACTACGCAAATGATATATTGTTGGATATAGTTTATAATAGTCCTTATCAGAAAATTTCTTATCATTAAATAAAATATATTTTTCTGGAACTTTCTTATCACTAAAATGAAACTTGCTTTCCTTTAATCGCAGAAAAAATGTCGGATCTATTTTTTGCATTTCATCTGCAAATAATTCTTGTAGAATTTCAATACGTTTTTTTTGACGCTGATTTCGTCTTCTAGAACTTCGATTAACTCTTCTAACACTAGCGGTTTGCGCTTCATCAAATATTCTAGATCCCCACATATCTTTCTTATTAAATCTTTGCAGTTTATATTTCTCATCTGTTACAGCCCAGCCAACTGAGCTTGTCCCTAAATCTAAACCAAGATAATAATCTTGCTTTGCCACTTGCTTTTCCCTCCTTTTTAGATTATAATAAAAATAGCTTAATAACCATAAGCTATTACACTACAAGTTCAAACAAAAATTTATTCACATCGCTCGAAAGAGCCTACAATATGTAGATAAAAGAACTCGGAAGAGTTCTTTTATTTGTATAAAAATAAAAGAACCTGTTAGTTTAAAGAGTCTGTCATTATAATTATACCTTATTTTGGTAATATCGCAAAATATTGGTTATGGATATCCAGCCTTAATTCATAAAATAAAATGCTTTTTAATAAAATTTAAAATCCTATCATATAAGCATACTCTATTCTTAATTATCATTAATTAGTTCTATAATATCCCCAGGACGTACTTTCCCTTCCTTAATTATCTTAGTAAAAATTCCTTCCCTAGGCATTATACATTTTCCTACTTGTGTCTTAATAGCGCATCCTGTGTGGCATTCCTTTCCAATTTGTGTAACTTCTTGTATAGTATCTCCTATCTTTAGTTTTGTTCCTATAGGCAGTTTATGAAGTTCTATCCCTTCTGTGGTGATATTTTCAGCAAACATTCCCGGCTTTAAATTGTCCACCCCTGCTTTTATCATCTTATCTATACTTTCTTGAGCCAATAAGCTAACCATCCTATGCCAGTTTCCCCCATGGGCATCACCTTCTAAACCTAATTCTTTTATAAAATTGCCTTCATCTATGGGATTTTTAATAGTACCCTTTTTTTCACTTATATTAATAGCAACAACCTTTGCCACTTTGTGACCTCCTTTATCCTCCTATTTGATTCATACCTCTAATACTGGATTCGCTGCCTTCCTTTAAATAATGTCTTTCTGGTTTTAGTAAAATCCCCTTCTGAAGTATGTTTCTTATCTCTTCTTTTGTCTTTGCAAGCTTTAAATCTATTTCAAAATTTGAATGTAAACAGGGTTTTATTTTTCCGTCTGCAGTTAGCCTTATTCTATTGCAACTTTTACAAAAGTGATTGGACATAGGACTAATAAATCCTATACTACCCTTAGAATTTGGCAATTTATAGTATTTAGCTGGCCCAGAACCATCTTCATTTATAAGAGGAATAAGATCTGGCAGCCTATTCAAAATTTCCTCATTGGTAATAAATCTTTCCCCTTCTATTTCCTCTGCCTCTCCCATAGGCATTAATTCTATAAATCTTACATGATAGGGTTTTTCCTTAGTGAGTCTTGCAAAATCTTCAATCTCATCATCATTTATACCTCTCATAGCAACTACATTGATTTTTATTGGGGACAAACCAGCTTTTTCTGTGGCTTCAATACCTCTTAATACTTGGTTCAATTCTCCCCATCGGGTAATCATTTTATAACGGTCTTCCTTCAATGTATCTAGACTTATATTTAGTCTATGAAGTCCTGCCTCCTTTAACTCCTGGGCATATCTTTCTAGTAGAATACCATTTGTTGTCATAGCAATATCTTTCAATCCTGAAAGTTTTGATATTTTTTCTATAAAATTGACTATACCTTTCCTAACAAGGGGTTCTCCCCCGGTAATTCGTATTTTACTTATTCCTAATTCCACTGCCACCTCTACAATAGGATAGAGCTGTTCAAAGGTCAATATATCATCATGGTTAAGCTTTTGAATACCTTCCTCAGGCATACAATAAAAACATCTTAGATTACATCTATCAGTAATAGAGATCCTTAAATAATTTATATCTCTTGTCCACTTATCTTTCATTTAATCAACTCCCCTTTTCTAAACCATTGCTATGATTATATATTTAAGTTACTTTCTTGGCAAACTAGGTAAATTAAATTACAATATTTTATTCTTCTATTATCTTTGATAAAATCTCCTGGATATCTTCCCATCTATATCCTTTATTTTGTAAAGCTTGTCCTATTTTTTGCTTCAGGATATATCCTTTAAAACCCCTTTTCTCATATCTTGTTTTATATTTTTGTGCCAAAAATATAGCCTGATTAATATCAATACTATATGCATCTTCATATGTTTCTTCTATTTGAATGCATTCATCTATAGCTTTTCTAAATATTTCCCAGGAAAAGCCCCTTCTCTGGCCAGCCATATATATTTTTTGAGTTCTTTCCCTAATAGGTGATTTTTCGTACTTCCTATTATATTTTTCTATTAATCTCTTGGCCTGTTTGTATTCTTCCTCTTCAGAATACCATTGGTCTATGTTTAATAATAATTCTTGGCTAATGCCTTTTCTTTGAAGTTCATATAGTATCTTTTTTCGCCCAATAGGATTTCCACCTATTTTATCTGATATAAAAGTCTTTACATAGTCTTGGTCATCTATCATCCTATAATCTATTAACTTATTTATAACCTCTTCAATTACATCCTGTGAATAATTCTTTTTCTCAAAATATTTCTCAATTTCATTTTGAGTTCTCCTTCTAAAGGATAAATAATATAGTCCATGGTTAAATGCCCTTTTTTTATTATCTTCTTTTATTATTTTGCCTATCTCATTTAAGTCTATTTCTTCTCCTTCTTTTATGTTATGAAGTAGGATTAATTCTTTATGAATACTAAAGGCAAAACTTCCATCAATAAATATATTATAATAATCTTCATTTCTTTTTTGCTTAATTAGACCTGTAATAACTGCCACTTTACACCCATCCCTAGTGTGATGTTTTTATATATCTTTGTTTATCTTAATTATAACATATGAACTTTTTATTTTGGAATGTAGAATTAAGGAGGATAATATATTTATTTATTAGATTATACTTAGATTTTTATATAGATATTAAAGCTTATATATTCCATTATATGGCTTTCATTTGCCATATAGGGGGTTAACATTGGTAAAAAGCAGGACTCTTCTACAAAAAAATAAATCACTAAATATTAGTGATTTATTTTTAATATAAAACCAATCGTACTCTTAGCTTTTTATTTCTTCTACCTGGACATTATATTCTACACCATTCACTTTAAGTTTATAGTTTAATGTCCTTACAACTTCTATTTCCTTTATTACTTCTTCCTTTATTATGTCAATATTGTTTTCTAATTCATTTAGAAGTCTATGGGCCTCCTCTAGCTCTACTTTCTTAAAAATGATAGTATCTCCTGGCTTAGCTTGGGCTATCTTCGGTAAATCAACATTTATAACATTACCAATTTTAGTATATCCCCCAGTAGTTTGACGGTCTGCCATCATAATAACAGGATTTCCATGACTAGGCACTTGAACTGCGCCCATGGCAATACCATCTGATATAATATCTCCTCCATCTTTATGTTCCACCTTTTCTCCTTCTAAGCGATATCCCATCCTATCACATTGATTGGTAACTTTATACTCACTATTGAAAAATGTTTCTATTCCTTTTTCTGTAAAGGCATCATCCTGAGGCCCCATAATAACCCTTAATTCTATCTTGCTACTATATTCATATAGACTCTTTTTAACTTCCTTCCCTATTAATGAGTTTAGGGGCTTACTGGGCTCTGCAATAGTAAGTATATCCCCCTGTTTCAATGCCCTACCTTGAAAGCCACCAATACTTCCCCTGGTAAAGGTGGATTTACTACCCATTAATTCTGAAACCTCTATTCCCCCAGCAAAGGCTATATAGCTTCTACACCCACTTTTTATACCGTTAAAGGATAATATATCCCCGTTGTTTACTAAAATGCTTTTATTCATTTTTATTATTTGACCATTTAATAAAGGTAATAAGTCTCCACCGGTAATAGCGATAACAATTGGGTCCATAAACTCTATCTCTGGTCCTAACATTGTTACCTCTAATAACCCTTCATTTTCATCATTTCCCACCAAAATATTTGCTATCCTGGCAGATACATGGTCCATAGCTCCTGAAACAGAAACTCCGAATTGTTGATATCCATATCTTCCTAAATCTTGGACAGTGGTTAATAATCCTGGTTTATTAATTTTAATTTGACCCATCAATATCACCCTCCTCTACTTTAGGATAGATATTATATTGATAGTCACCTGTTTTAAGTTTTTCTTTTATTTCCATATACTCTTTTTCATCTATGCTTTTGAATTTTATGTAATTTCCTGCCTTTAGTAATATTGGATTTTCCCTTTTGGGATCATATAGTGGTAAGGGAGTATTCCCTATTAATTGCCAACCACCCGGGCTATCTATTGGATAGATTCCCGTTTGGCTTCCAGCTATTCCTACAGAACCTCCACTTATTTTGGTCCTTGGTGTCCCCAGTCTTGGAGTAGCAATTCTTGTATCCATTCCCCCCAAGTATGGAAAACCTGGAGTAAAGCCTAGCATATATATTAAATATTCATTGGATGTATGAATATTGATTACTTCTTCTATAGAGAGTCCATTGTGGTTTGCCACATTTTCAATATCTGGCCCATAATCCCCTCCATACAGGGTGGGAATTTCAATTACTTCTGGTGCTGGTAGTTGAATGCTTTCCAGTTTGTCTTCAAGTTGCCTTAAACTTTCTACTAATTCTTGATAAGTAGTTTTTAAAGGGTCATAATGAATCATCAATGAACGATAGGTAGGCACTAATTCAACTATTCCCTTAATATTTTGTGTCCCTATGGCCTCTGTCATAGATCTGATTTTATTGTTTATTTCAACAGAAATACTATTACCAAATTCCATATTAAGAGCCTTATCTCCAGCTGTCAAATATTTTGTTTCCTCATACATAAGGTCTCCTCCATTCTAAAATAGAGATATAACTTCTCTAAAAAAGTAACATCATCTAAATAATTATTATGGGTACTATGACCCATAATAATTATTTAATTTTATGTTTTATCCAAATAAATTAGTAATATTTTTCAGTGATGCCCAACCACCATAGGCTGTTAAGATTACTGTAATAATCCCTAGTACTATTAGCCAGGTTGGGTGATTGTATTCACCTACAATATCCTTTCTTCTAGAAGCTAATAGCATAGAGCCTAAAGTAATTGGAAGGATTAATCCATTTAAGGATCCTGCTAATACCAATAGTGTAGCAGGTTGACCAATAAATGCCATTATTGCAGAGGAAGTAGCTATAAAACCAATAATAAAATAGTTTTCGTATTTATCAATTGTCTTATTTAATGTCTTTAAAAAAGAAACCGAGGTAAAAGCAGCTCCAATAACAGAAGAAATGGCAGCAGAAAATAAAACTATACCAAATAGTTTATAGCCTATATTTCCTGATCCCAGTAAGAAAGCTGAAGCAGCTGGGTTTGTGGCTTCAAGAGCCATTCCTCTAGAAACTACCCCTAAAATAGCTAAGAATAAAAATATCCTTACTATAGATGCCACACCAATACCCATTAAAGAACTATTAGTGATTTCATTTAAGTTTTCTTTACCAGTGATGCCAGCATCAATAAGCCTATGGCCCCCTGAGAATGTAATGTATCCACCAACAGTTCCACCTAAAAGGGTGATTATGGGGAATATCAAGGTCCTTGGATTATCTGGTGCCACACTTTTTACTAATACTTCTCCAATTGGTGGTGTATTGGCAATAGCCACATAGCCAATAAGTACTAACATTAATATTCCTAAATATCTTGTAAGTTTATCTATAATTGGTCCCGAATCCTTTGATACAAACACAGCAATACCTATAGCCCCACCAAGTATTGCACCAAATCTCACATCAATTCCAAAAAGTACATTTAACCCTAGGGCAGCTCCACCGATATTCCCAATATTAAAAGCGAGTCCCCCTAAGGCTACTAATGCAGCAACAAAATATCCCAATCCTGGAAGAATCTTATTGGCGATATCCTGTCCCCTCATACCGGACACACCAATAATCCTCCATATATTGATTTGGACTATAAGGGTTAAAATAATTGTAACTAAGATGACGAATGCAAAACTTGCCCCATATGTTTCAGTAAAGGTTGCACTTTGGGTCAAAAATCCAGGTCCTATTGCAGAAGTAGCCATAAGAAAGGCTGCCCCCATTAAAACACTTAGGTTTTTCTTTTTAGTTTTTTCTTTTTCAGACATAAACACACTCCCCTTAATGTATTTTTATTTAATGAAATCTTTTATAGATAACACTTGAACATTCTGGCTTTCAAGAGTTTTTCTTATAACTTCAACAAATCCTACTGCCTCGGGGTTATCCCCATGTACACAAATGGAGTCTGCCCGTATTTCTACATCTTCCCCTGTAATTGCCTCTACCTTGCCTTCTTTCACCATTCTTACTACACGGGAAATAGCTAGGTCCGCATCATGAATAACTGCCCCTTCTTTTGTTCGAGAAACTAAAGTGCCATCTGGATTATATGCCCTATCTGCAAATACTTCATTAGCCACCTTAAGTCCTATTTTCTCACCGGCTTTAATTAATTCGCTATTTGCAAGTCCAACCAAAATCAATTCCTCATCTACCTCAAAGATAGCCTCTGCTATAGCTTTGGCCAAAATTTTATCTTTAGCTGCCATATTATATAATGCTCCATGAGGTTTAACATGTTGTAATTTTACGCCCTTGCTTTCAGTAAATGCCCATAGGGCTCCTATTTGGTATTTTACATAGGCCTTTGTTTCTGCATGTGAAACCGCCATATTTCTTCTACCAAATCCTAGTAGATCTGGAAATCCAGGGTGGGCGCCAATGGCAACTTTGTGTTCCACAGCATATCCTACTGTTTTTTCCATTACTAGTGGGTCCCCTGCATGCCAGCCACAGGCAATATTTACTGAAGAAACATGTTTAACAATTTCTTGGTCTAATCCTAATTTATAGGCACCAAAACTCTCACCTATATCGCTGTTTAAATCCACCTTATACATTTTTTTCACCTCCTAACACTTTTATAATAAAATATAGTGATATTATGCTATATATTCAATAAAGAATTTACCTAATATTCTGTAAACAAAAAGTTCATCTAGGCAGGTATGCATAGTTATATAAGCTATCATGCATTTCCCACCTTAATATTCTTAAAAATATATAGCTTTTCACTTCACCCTCCATATCATATGGATATTTAAATTCTTATTCTATATCTATTAATAAATTTCCTTCTTTATATATAATAAAATTATTATTCTAATTAGCTATTTCTACATTGTTATTCTATTTATCCCATTATATATATTCATCCTGTTTCCTCTGGCAAAGCCTATAAGGGTTACATTAAATTGTTTGGCAATCTTAACTGCTAAATCAGTAGGGGCGGATCTAGATACTACAATAGGTATTCCATTTTTAGTAGTCTTTATTATCATTTCTGAAGATATTCTGCCACTAGTTATAAGAATCTTATCCTCTAATTTTATATCCCGTAAAAGAGCTTCTCCAATAATCTTATCTAATGCATTATGCCTACCCACATCTTCATGAAATAATATTATCTCATCATTATCACATAAAGCACAGCTATGGACCCCTCCAGTTTCTAAAAATAATATGGAATCCTGATTTAATTGTCGTGAAAAATCTAATACCATATTAGCTCCTATTTTAAAATTATTTTTTATAGATTTTGTTCCTAAAGAATCTAATACATTATAAAACACTGTACCTTTACCACATCCTGTGGTAATAGTTCTCTTTCCAAAGAGTTTTTCAGCAAATAAGGTTTTATCTTTAATATCAATATAAGCATGACCTTTTTCTTCATCTATTTTTATATTTTCTATTTCTTCCTTATTTCGAATAATCCCCTCTGATATTAAAAAACCTATAATAAGATATTCTAAACCAGTAGGTGAACATAATAATGTTACAAATTCATTATTATTAAGAAAAATAGTTAAAGGATATTCTACAATAATACTATCCTCTAACAATTCATTTTTATTGTTTTTCACCCTATTTATCAGAAGTTGTTTTTTTTGTTCCACTTTTATCCCCCTATTGATGTAATCATTTTGTAAGATAGAAAAAAGGAAGCAAGGACACTCTCCCTTGCCTCCCCTAGCTTCCATATAATTTCTATGAAATTTTATCAACCTTTACCGCACAAACCTTAAATTCAGGTATTTTTGATTTTGTATCCAGGGCTTTTGCATTGGTAAGTACATTGGCAGCCCCTTCAGCATAGTGGAAGGGTATGAATACTACATTATTTGATATAGTATCAGTGACTTTAGCTCTTGTTAGTATTTCTCCCCTTCTGGAGGATACTCTTACCATTTCCCCGTCTTCCACCTTTAATTCCTTAGCAAGAGCAGGATTCATTTCAATAAAGCTTTCTGGAGCTATATTTGTTAAACCTTCAGTCTTATCTGTCATTGTTCTAGTATGGTATTGATATAGTATGCGACCAGTTGTAAGTACTAATGGGTATTCTTCATCAGGTAGTTCTACTGAAGGAACATAATCAATTGCCTGGAATTGCCCTTTACCCCTTGCAAATTTATCTTTATGAAGGAACCTCGTTCCAGGATGGTCCTGAGTAGGACAAGGCCATTGAATACCTTCTTCCTCTATCCTCTCATAACTTAGCCCACCATATGATGGAGTAACACTTGCTATTTCCTCAAAAATTTCCTTAGGACTATTATAGGTTTTGTTATATCCCAGTCTATTCATAACTTCCATAAGAATAATCCAGTCAGGTTTTGATTGGCCAATTGGTTCTATAGCTTTTCTTACCCTTTGAACTCTTCTTTCAGTATTAGTAAATACACCGTCCTTTTCTGCAAAGGTGGATGCTGGTAATACTAAATCTGCCAGTTCTGCTGTCTCTGTTAGGAAGATATCCTGAACTATTAGGAAATCTAAGTTTTCCAAAGATTCCTTTACATGTGCTGTATCTGGGTCAGACACCATTGGATTTTCACCCATAATATATATGAGTTTTACATCTCCCTCATGGGCATGGTTTAATATTTCTGGAATAGTTAAACCTGGATTTATAGAAAGTTCTACCCCCCACGCCTTATTAAACTTTTCAATCACATCTGGGTTATTTACCTTTTGATAGCCAGGTAAATCTCCAGGAAGGGCACCCATATCACAAGCTCCCTGAACATTGTTTTGACCTCTAAGGGGATTTACTCCTGTACTTTCTTTCCCAACATTACCACAAAGCATTGCAAGGTTTGCTACCGACATTACATTATTAGTTCCTGTACTATGTTGAGTTATACCCATTGCATACAAAATGCTTCCTTTATCTGCCTTAGCATACAATCTTGCAGCCTTTCTAATATCTTCAGGGTCCACTTCGCATATTTCTCCAGCTTTTTCTGGAGTATATTCCATTACTATTTTCTTCATTTCCTCATAGTTTTCAGTTCGTTCTTTAATGTACTCTTCATCTTGTAGCCCTTCATTTATAATTACATTCATCATGGCATTTAATAAAGCAATATTGGTACCTGGCTTTAATGGTAGATATACTTCTGCATAATTTGCCAGCTCTATTTCCCTTGGATCAGCCACAATTATCTTTGTACCCTTATTTACAGCCTGTTTTACCATCGCACCTATAACTGGATGATTTTCAGTGGTATTTGTACCAGTAATAAATATAACATCCGCATCTTTCACTTCTGCTATACTATTTGTCATTGCTCCACTACCAAAAGTTGTTGCAAGACCTGCAACTGTAGAGGAATGTCAGAGACGGGCACAGTGATCAATATTATTGGTCCCAATCACTGCCCTCATAAGTTTTTGCATTAGATAATTCTCTTCATTTGTACATCTTGCAGATGATAAACCTGCGATTGCATCTGGTCCATAGTTCTTTTTAACATCATTTATTTTCTCAACTATAATATCATAGGCTTCATCCCAGGATATCTCTTCAAATTTTCCATCCTTCTTAAGTAATGGTGATTTTAATCTACTATCATGGTTTACAAAATTATAGGCGAATTTACCTTTTACACATAAAAGCCCCTCATTAGGAGTGCCCATAGCAGGTTTGATTTCTACTACCTTATTGTCCTTAGTCAATAAATCCATTTGACAACCTACACCACAATAGGAACAGGTTGTTCTAGTAGTATCAGTTTCCCAATATCTGAATTTTTCTTTTCTCTTGGGTATCAAAGCTCCTGTAGGACAAGCAGAAACACAGTTTCCACAAGATACACATAAAGAAGCATCTAAATCTTGCTCAAAGGGAATTGCAATATGTGTTCTGAAACCCCTCTGTGAAAAACCAATAGCATTGGTACATTGTAATTGTGCACATACATAAACACATTTACCACAAAGAATACATTTATTTGGGTCCCTTTCATAAAATTGGTTTGTTCTATCTATTTCAGCAGTTAATTTTTCACCTTGGAAGGAACTTTCTTTAACATCGTATTTATAGCATAGATCTTGAAGTTCACAATCACCTGCCTTTTCGCAGGTCAAGCAATCTAATGGATGATTTGATAATAGTAGATCCAAGACTGTCCTTCGGGCCTCAGTAGTCTTCTTTGTTTCTGTGAAGACTACCATCCCATCAGCTGCAGGTGTAGAACAAGAAGTTGCAAGTTTATTAGATCCTTCCAACTCTACCACGCACATCCTACAGGTTCCATGAGGAACTATTCTAGGATCATAGCAAAGTGTTGGAATCTTTATTCCAATACTTTTTGCTGCTTCCAGGATTGTTGTGCCTTTCTTAACTGTTGCCTTTTTACCATCTATGGTAAGACTTATCATTTTTATCCCCCTTTTACTATTTTTTATTAGATATTGGATAATTATTTTATTATGCTTTCTCTTCTTCCTTCTTTCCCACAGCACCAATCTTAAATACCTTCTTAATGCCCAACCAAGCCAAACAGGATATGGCAGCCATAGTACCTAGTTTCCCACCTACTCCAGAATATGTAGTCATCGCTAAAATTGAAATTGTCCCAACAAATACCCCAATTACTACCATTTCCACTATATTAGGCACATTTTTCTTAGATATCATTCCTGCATAAGCACCAGTTGTGGATACTACAGCCAAGGTAGCCCCTAGAGCTGGTTCAATAAATGGCAAATTGGGAAAAACTAATCCTGATAATAAGGTCATTAATGCTGCACCCATTGTTGCACCTTTATTTAAATATAGGCTTATCCAATAGGACCCTACTGAACCTATAATACCTGCTATCAATATTGCAATATTGTCCATATTATAACCCCCTATAATTAATTAAATATACTAATAATTGCCTTAGTGATTAGTGCAGATGTTGCAGCAGTGGTGCCCCCTTTGCCACCAATGCCCACATATATCTCTTTTGTTAGAACGATTACAACTCCAACAACTGCTCCACCCACAACAGCCCATGTTAATGAGGGTATTACATTCAAGCCAGACATTCCTACAAAGGAGGAGGTGAAAACTGCACCTGCTAGGGGACCAGGAAGCAATATAGCACCTATGACACCAACAACCCCGTTTGAAACAACAGCGCCATAGCCAACTTCATGATTTAATAACCAGGTAATTGCCACACTCATTATAGATAAAATAACCATATTTCTGTTGTTTACCTTAATATTCAATTTAATTCCCCCCCTCTTGTAATTCCTTGAAATGTATACTAAGTCCAACTATATAGAAAATTGTCAAAATAGCTAGCAAAGCTTTACTTAACATATTGCTAGATTGGATAAAAGAAATGATTATAAGGCCCATCCCCGTTGCAATAAAAGCAGCAAAACCCAAAAACTTCCTTAACAATTTTCAGACCTCCCCTTATTCGTTAAATTATTGTTTATTTTCTAAATTTTATCATTCCGTTAACCTTTTGTCAAAGAAATTGCTTAATTATTATCCAAAATATTTGTGGCCAAATATATATTCCCCACACCACCTAACATAGTAAAACCAATACAGACTGGTATGGGTTTTACTATACTTATTACCATATCTTGTTTGGATATTACCCTAGTAAAAATTGTCTTTATACTGCATTTGATTGAACCAAAAAATTCTACAAAATTGTCAACTTTCATTAAATAATTATTAATCTTTATAAGTATATAAGCTAGAAAAAAATAAGATTAATTCCCCACAAGTTTCTTACCTTCATCATAAAATTTAGCAAGTTTGTTAAATCCAAACTCTTTTAGGGTTAAAATTACATCCCCATGAATTTCGTTACATTCTATAATGTCTTGACCTTTTTTAAATATTTTTGTATTTATTGCCTGAATAATACTATATACATCTGATTCATTTAAAGGCATCCTCATATCATCAGAGGCATTTTGTATTGACAATTTTATTTTCTCCAAATTAAATGTCTGAATCCTCCCATCCCTTTTTTTAACTTTCAATAATATAACCTCCCCTTTTATAAGATTTCTTATGACTAAATTATAATAACCTTTCCACATATATACAATATTAGGTGTTTAATAAAAAACTCCTACACATATTAAATAATATTCATAGGAGTTTTATTATTATATTCTTTTTTATTTATATTCTATTCCATCTTTTCTCACTATACCATATATCAATTTAGGTGGATAAATTTTATCATTAGTAAAGACAAAACTATTCATTAAGCGAGATATAATATTTTCTATCCCCTTATTATTACTATGAATCTTAGCTATAACTTCACCCTTTTTCACCTCTTCTCCTACCTTTTTACAAAGATAAATTCCCACTTCCAAATCTATCTTACTATCTTTTCTATCCCTTCCTGCTCCTAACATTAATGCAGTTAATCCTACTTCATCTGCTTTAATCTCTTTAATAAAGCCATCTTGAGGTGATTTTAGGTCAATAATATATTTGGCCTGAGGTAGTAATTCAGGTTGCTTTATTGCTCTAGCATCTCCCCCTTGGGCAATTATTAGCTCCCTAAACTTTTCCAAAGCACTACCATCTTTAATAACCCTTTCTAACTTTTCTCTAGCCTCCCTTTCTCCTTCTACTAGTTTTGCCAATATCAACATCTGGGTTGCTATAGCCATGGATAATTCAAAAAGGTCTGCTGGTCCATTTCCCTTTAGGGTGTTTATTGCCTCTGCCACCTCCATTGCATTCCCCACCGTTCTGCCTAGAGGCTGATCCATATTTGATATTATAGCAATGGTCTCTTTCCCTAATCCATTTCCAATCTCCACCATGGTCCTTGCTAAATCAATGGAGTCCTTTATATTTTTCATAAAGGCTCCCCTGCCAGTTTTTACATCTAGAACAATAGCATCAGCACCTGCTGCAAGCTTTTTGCTCATAATGCTTGCTGCAATAAGAGAGAGATTATCTACTGTAGCAGTAACGTCTCTAAGGGCATAAAGTTTC
The DNA here is from genome assembly GCA_012838085.1 of Eubacteriaceae bacterium. GTDB lineage: Bacteria > Bacillota > Clostridia > Eubacteriales > Garciellaceae > DUPX01. The sequence continues at coordinate 9,500 of DUPX01000032.1, read as the reverse complement.
TTATCGGCAGGTGCTAAATTACCGGTTTGTGAAGCAATAGAGATTTTAGAGGTTTTTACATTTCTAATAAACTCCTCCTTAGATATTTCAGCCCTAAATCCCCTAAAGGATTCTAATTTATCTATAGTACCCCCGGTATGGCCTAATCCCCTTCCAGACATTTTAGCGACTGGTACCCCCGCTGCAGCAACCAAAGGAGCTACAACAAGAGTGGTGGTATCCCCCACTCCACCTGTGCTATGTTTATCTACTTTTCTTCCCTTTATAGAAGACAAATCTAAAATATCTCCAGAATTTACCATAGCTTTTGTTAAAAAAACTGTTTCTTCCCTATTCATCTTTTGAAAATAAAGGGCCATCATAAAGGCAGAAGCTTGATAATCAGGAATTATCCCCTGGGTATATCCCTCCACAAAATACTCTATCTCTTCTTTTGTAAGGATATTCCCCTCTCTCTTTTTTAATATAATATCGTATATCCTCACTACAATTCCACCTCATCAATAATTCCTTTTACCAGCTTTATAAATTTTGGACTTGTTTCCTCTGCCACCTTTAAAACCTCGTCATGGTCAATAGATATAAGGTCATCAGCAATAGCCATATCAGTAACACAGGAAATACCAAGAACTGGTAGATTGCTGTGTCTTGCTACTATCACCTCCGGCACTGTTGACATTCCTACAGCATCACCACCCAGTAGGCGCAACATTCTTAATTCTGCCTTTGTCACATAGTTTGGTCCGCTAATTCCTACATAGACTCCTTTCTCAGTCTTAATACCTACTTTTTCTCCTACCTTCTGTCCTAAGATTATTAAATCTTTATCATAGGCTGATGACATATCAGGAAATCTATCCCCCAATTCCTCATCATTAGGTCCTATAAGAGGATTATTATGGGTCCAATTAATATGATCCTCTATAAACATTAGGGCACCAGGATATAATTTAGGATCCATTCCTCCACAAGCATTTGTAACAATTAGCATCTTTATTCCTAGGGCCTTCAAAATCCTAACTGGAAATGTAACTTCCTTCATAGAAAAACCTTCATAGTAGTGAAGTCTTCCATTGGTAGCAGCAACAACTTTGCCCCCTAGCTTCCCTATAACCAATTCCCCTGGATGACCTTCAACAGTAGTCCTAGGTAAATAGGGTATATCCGCATAACTTATTATTACCGGGTCTTCAAATTCTTTCGTTAGTTCCCCTAAACCAGAACCAAGAATCAGGCCAATATCTATATTCTCTTGGAATTTTTCTTCTATATAGGCACTGGCATCTTGTATCTTGCTTTTCATGTTAATCAAATCTTTCCATTCCCTTCTTTAAAATATTTATAAATAATTTTTCTTTATTATCCTTATATCCAAGGTTTTTATAAACAACCATCTTTCCATAAAAATCTCCAAATGTTCTTCTACTATATCAGAGTTTATATAAATATTAATATCCGCTATTATCTCTTTTTTATAACTTGGCCAGTTATTAGGTTTTCCAATATTGACAGTAGGAAAACAACTTCTTTTCATTCATCCACTACCACTTACTAAATCAAGAGTAATCTCATTAGTATTTTTTGATAGAATAAACTCCTTAGCTTGGTCTGTAATTGATATTTTCAAAAGTTCACTCCCTTTATAATTAACATAGGTAAATATTTATATAAAATACCATCATTAAGAAAACAGCTATACTATTTCTTAGTTAATATATTATACCATTTTTAATAGATATTTTTAATAACAAGTAAGATTATATAATAATTAGCGGTCTAAAAAAATAATTAATATTGAAAATATCATTAAGTTTTTTATTGACTTTTTTAGTGAAAATCATGCTATAATGAGAATAAGTTAACAAAGTATAGTATTTGGAAATGGTGAATCCATATGGGGAAAAGATCTGTTTCAGCTGTCATATTAGCAGGGGGCAATAGCAGGAGGATGGGTAAAAATAAGGCTCTTTTAGAGCTGGGTTCTGAAACAATGATTGAAAGAGTTGTTAATTCTTTAAGGTCTATATTTAATGAAATAATTATAGTTACCAATAATCCAGAAGAGTACCCCATGTTAAACAATGTTCGATTTGTAAAGGATTTCGAGGAACTAAATACAAGAAGTTCATTAGTGGGACTATATTCAGGATTATATGCAGCAAAGAATAATTATATTTTCGCTGTTGCTTGTGATATGCCCCTTTTAAATATACCACTAATTAGCTTTATGAAAAATAAAATAAAAAACCAAGATATTATAATTCCTTATATAGACGGTTTTTACGAACCTTTACATGCTTTTTATAGTAAGAATTGTCTCCACCCTATGAAAAGCCAACTAGATAAAAGGGATTTTAAAATACTAAATTTCTTTTCAAGAGTAGATATCATAGAAACTATCAATAGTAATACAATAAGAAAATATGATCCCCATTTAAATAGTTTTTTAAATATAAATAATTATAAGGAATATTTAGAATTTAAGAATACATATATGAATATTATTTCCTATAATTGTTCCAACGAATTTTAATTAGTATAAATTAAAAATAATAATATTTGCATATCCTTAAAATAGTATCTAAATCATAATGGATACTATTTTTTTATTTGTTAGAAGATACTATTAGGGGGTATAGAAGGGAATAAAGGAGGGAGTACTATGAAGTTTGAAGATTATAATCCATTAGAAGAAAAGGTTTTTAAGATTATGGATAAGAAGGGCAAAATAATAAATACAGATGATATGCCCAATTTTACTAATGATCAATTACTATATCTATATAGAACAATGTTGCTTTCCCGTACCATGGATGAAAAACAACTTTCATATCAACGACAAGGAAGAATGCTTACCTATGCACCGAATATAGGCCAGGAAGCTACACAAATAGGTAGTGCATATGCTTTAGAGAAAGAAGACTGGATAGTTCCAAGTTTTAGGGAACTGGGTGCTTGGCTTATCCATGGAGTCCCCCTAAAAAATATTTTTTTATATTGGTATGGTAATGAATGGGGCAGTCATATGCCTGAGGACGTAAAGGTATTACCTGTTTCTGTTCCCATATCCACCCAATTACAACATGCCACAGGAATAGGTATGGCCAATAATATAAAAAAAGAAAATAATGTTGTTTTAACCTATACAGGTGATGGAGGAACATCTGGGGGAGAATTCCATGAAGCACTAAACTTTGCTGGGGTATTTAAAGCTCCTACTATATTTGTTATTCAGAATAACCAATATGCCATATCTGTTCCAAGAATAGAACAAACAGCATCAAAAACCCTTGCTCAAAAGGCAATTGCCTATGGGATACCCGGAATTCAAGTTGACGGCAATGATATATTTGCAATGTATGTTGCAACAAAGGAAGCGGCAGATAGGGCTAGAAGGGGCGAAGGCCCAACCCTCATAGAGGCAATAACCTATAGATTAGCTGCCCATACCACATCAGATGATCCAACAAAATATCGGGAAGATGCAGAAGTTGAAGAGTGGAAGACCAGAGATCCTATTTTACGATTTAAAACCTACTTGGAAAACAAAGGTATATTGACAAAGGAATGGGATGAGAAAATGAAAAAAGAGGTGGAAAATGAAATTACATCCACCTTTGAAGAAATAGAAGGAAAAGCAGATACTAAGATAGAGGAAATATTTATGTATCACTATGAAACAATGCCACCCATCCTTGAAGAACAACTTAAGGAATACAAAGATTTTCTAGAAGGGGGAAAAAATAATGACAAATAAGATTAATATGGTGCAAGCTGTAAATCAAGCCCTCATAAATGAAATGGAGTTAGATGATAGAGTCATAGTTTATGGAGAAGATGTAGGATTAGAAGGTGGTGTATTTAGAGCAACAGTAGACCTACAACAAAAATTTGGAAAAGAACGCTCCTTTGATACACCATTAGCAGAATCTGCAATAGTAGGAACTGCTATAGGTATGGCTATAAATGGACTTAAACCTGTAGTTGAATTACAATTTATGGGATTTTCCTATCCAGCCTTTAACCAAATTATTAGCCATGTATCAAGAATGAGGAATCGTTCTAGAGGAAGATTCACATTGCCAATGGTTATTCGTGCTCCCTATGGAGGTGGAATCCGAGCCTTAGAACATCATTCTGAAAGCACTGAGGCAATTTATGCCCATATACCTGGATTAAAGGTGGTGATACCCTCTACCCCATATGATGCTAAAGGACTGCTTATATCAGCTATAAGAGATCCAGATCCTATATTATTTTTAGAACCTAAAAGGATATATAGGGCATTCAAACAAGAAATTCCAGCAGGGGATTATGAATTGCCCATCGGAAAAGCAAAGATTGTTCAAGAGGGAGAGGATATAACTATAGTTTCTTGGGGTGCAATGGTTAGGGATGTACAAAAAGCTGTTGAAATGGTTGCAAAAGAAAATATCTATCCAGAAGTTATTGACTTAAGAACTATATCCCCAATGGACAGAGAAACAATTGTAGAATCTGTTAAAAAGACCGGTAGGATACTAATAGTACAGGAAGCCCCTAAATCCTTTAGCGTGGGATCAGAGATTGTTTCTATTGTTAATGAAAAAGCCTTTTTATATCTTGAAGCACCCCCTACAAAATTGGCGGGATTTGATACAATATTCCCATTGCCTAGGGGAGAGCAGTATTATATACCATCTCCTGAACGTATAGCTGCAACAATTCAAGAGATTGTAAATTATTAAAGGAGGTCAAGTGATGAGATATGAATTTCCCTTTCCTGATATTGGAGAAGGTATTGCAGAAGGAACCCTTTTAAAGTGGTTAGTCAATGTTGGAGATGAAATAAAAGAAGGTCAACCCTTGGCAGAAGTTGAAACAGATAAGGTTACCACAGATATTCCTTCACCAAAATCAGGAAGGATAATAGAATTAAAATATAATGAAGGGGATACCATTGAAGTGGAAAAGGTTTTTGTAGTTATTGATCTCAGTGGAGACCTTCCCTCCCCTTCAAAGGATAATATAGAAAAAAAGGAAGTGGAGCTAGAAGAAGAGACTGCAGGTGTAGTTGGGGAGGTAATAGCCTCTTCAGAAGTAATACCTCCTAGTACAGAAGGACAAGAAAGCTCTGTCCACAAAAAATCTGGAAGGAAAAAAGTTTTGGCAACACCAGTAGCTAGAAAGTTGGCAAAAGACTTATCAATAGATATAACAACAATAAAGGGTACCGGCCCAAATGGGCGTGTTATGAAAAAAGATATTAAAGAAGCTGCTCAAAGAAGGACAAATCAGCCTAAAGTAGATATTGCTCCAAGAGTAATTCCACCGGTATACAAATCTGAGAAAAATGAAAATATTGAACGTATACCGCTAACTAATATTAGAAAAACCATTTCTAAACAAATGGAAATATCTAAGTTTACTATACCCCATGTTACAGCTATGGAAGAGATTAATATTACAGAATTAGTAGCCCTCAGGAAACAATATAAGGAGAGATTATCCCAAGAAAATATCTATTTAACCTATCTACCTTTTATTATTAAAGCCCTTGTATATAGTCTTAAAAAGTTTCCCATATTTAATGCATCCTATGATAGTGAAAATCAAGAAATAATGCTAAAACATTTTTATCATATGGGAATAGCTACTGATACAGACAGAGGATTAATGGTTCCTGTAGTAAAAGATGTAGATAAAAAGAGTATTGTGGAACTTGCTGAAGAAATTTTAGCCATAACTACCAAAGCAAAAGAAAATAATATTTCAATAAATGAGCTTAGAGGTAGCACCTTTAGCATAACTAACTATGGCTCTGTTGGGGGCTTATTTGCCACACCTGTAATTAATTATCCTGAAATGGCTATTTTAGGTTTAGGTCGAATTATAGAAAAGCCAATAGTAAGTAATGGAGAAATAATAGTGGCAAAGGTATTACCTGTTTCCTTAACCTTTGACCATCGATTTATAGATGGAGCTGGAGGCTCTAGATTGTTAAACACCTTAAGAGATCTTTTAGAGGATCCAGAAATCCTGTTGCTAAAAGGATAAAATAAGAAAAGAAGGTGAAAAAATGAAAACCTATGATATTGTCATTATAGGGGGAGGTCCTGGTGGTTATGTTGCAGCCATCAAAGCAGCTCATTTAGGAGCCAAAGTGGCTCTCATAGAGAAAGAACGATTAGGGGGGCTATGCCTTAATTGGGGTTGTATTCCTACAAAGACTCTGCTAAAAAGTGCTAAACTTTATCAAGATATCTTACGGGGAAAGGAATTTGGTATAAAGGGTATTGACACTACTAAGGTCTCCCTTGACTGGACCACCCTTGTAAAACGTAAAGATGAGGTTGTCGATAAATTAGTAAATGGTGTTTATGTTCTATTTAGAAAAAATAAAATAGACCTTTTTGAAGGTATGGCAATAGTAAAGAATAAAAATCAAATAGAAGTTAATGGTAAATTGATAAATGGAAAAAGTTTAATTGTTGCAACTGGCTCCACCTCAAATTTTCCAAATATTCCTGGTTTAGCTGATACTCTATCCTCAGGAAAAGCTGTTACTAGTAGAGGAATACTAGAACTTGAAGATATCCCCCAGGAATTGATAATTATAGGGGGAGGAGTTATTGCAGTAGAATTTGCTACATTGTTTAATGCCCTTGGTAGCAAGGTCACCCTAATACAGCGTTCTGAGCATATCTTAAGTGGTCTGGAAAGTGAAATGGCCCAAACTTTAGAAAAACACCTTATAGAAGAAGGGGTAAATATCCTAACCTCTACTAAGATTAAATCCATAAGGAAAGATAAAATAGTAATTGACCATAAAGGAGAAGAAAAATCCTTTATGGGAGATAAATATCTTATTTCTCTTGGGGTAAAAGCCCAATTAAATGGACTGGAAGAACTAAATTTAAAATTAACAAATAAAGGGTTTGTTAAAACAAATGATAGGTTGGAAACAAATATCCAAGGGGTTTATGCCCTAGGAGATATGAATGGAAAATTTCCATTAGCCCATGTAGCCTCTGCAGAAGGTATTGTAGCAGTTGAAAATATAATGGGTATAGATAGCACTCTAAATTATGATATAATCCCATTTTGTGTCTATAGTTTTCCTGAGATAGCCAGTGTAGGTTTAACAGAAACCCAGGCAAAATCAGCAGGATATGATGTGAAAGTTAGCAAGTTTCCCCTAAGTGCAAATGGGAAGGCTTTAGCTGAAGGAGAGACTTTAGGATTTGTCAAAATTATCTCTGAAACTCAATATGGTGAAATACTAGGTACCCACATAATGGCAAGCCATGCCACGGATATGATTTCTGAAGCAATTATGTCCATGCAAATTGAAGGTACTGTATATGATGTGGCAAAGGCTATCCATCCCCATCCCACCCTTTCAGAAATTGTTATGGAAGCTGCCCATGGTGCAATAGATAAACCAATACACAAATAAAGACCCCTAGAGGTCTTTATTTGTGTAAATATCTATCTAAAAAATTAGCTGCAGATTCCACCATCCTAAACCCTACCTGGTGTCTTATATCTTGGTGAATCTCCAGTCTCAGTCTTTTAATATCCCTTGTATAATAAGGTGCCACTACTTTATAAAAGTATCTCTGAATTTCTAGTGGGACCACATCATCATCCCTACCATGTAACATAAGTATTGGCCGAGGATAAAAGTTTTCCTTATATGTAAGGGGATCATATATCTTAGCTCTCTTAAAATCTATTTTTTTAGAGAGCTCTAGCCCTAGTTTCTCCCTTATAATTTCTTCAGACTTAATCCAGGCACAGCCTCCAATAAAACATACTAAGCATTTTATTTCATTATCTCGAGCAAAAATGCTGGAGGATATATATCCACCCATAGAATTTCCTGATACAGCAATAGATTCCCTATCTACATTATAAAATTTTATTGCCTGCTCCTTCATATTCTGAAATTCATCAACAGATTGGGTAGCAATTTCCCAGAAATATTCTCTAAGATTTTCTAATCCATAATCACTTAGTGGATTCCGCTCCCCATGAAATTTAGAGTCTGGCAAAATCACCTGAAAACCGAATTGAGCAATAATTTTAGCAAAAAATATATGATTTCCTTTTTTAGAACTCCAGCCATGATAGTGAAATAATGTAGGTAAATCTCCCTTAATATTTTCTGGTCTAATCAATAAACAGGGAATATTATTTAAAGTAATTTTTTTAACCTTTATTAAATCTATTGGTTTCAATAAATCAGCCCCCAAAAGCCTTGGTGTTTTTCAATTATATCATTTTGGAATAAAACTTAAAATAAAAAAATCCCCCAACGACTTACTTTCCCAAAAGCAGGGGACCAAAATCACTGATTTTTCGTCCTTCCCTTTGTTCGGTCAATGAGGATATATAATATCTAGCACTATATTTTAATATAAGAATAATCCCGCAACGACTTACTCTCCCAGGGCGTCTCCACCCAAGTACCATCAGCGCTGAAGGGCTTAACTGCTGTGTTCGGGATGGGAACAGGTGTGACCCCTTCGCTATTGTCACGGAATTAAGTCAGTTGTTCAAATCTTTGATTTGTTACAAATGACTTACTCAGGCGAGTGTAGCGAGACCTGAGTTTCATTATTATATTTGGGGTATGGGCTATGGAAAACCTTAAACCCTTTACTCCAATCTCTATCATTATAAAGTTTGCAATATAGGATATTTGCTTTAGGCTTTGGTTTTTATCCCTTAACCCTTATGCCAGACCCTTAAGTAATACCTAAGAGTTTCTCCCATTATGTTGAAACTATGGTGCGGGAGAAGGGACTTGAACCCCCACGTCTAATGACACTAGATCCTAAGTCTAGCGCGTCTGCCAATTCCGCCACTCCCGCATAATATGGTGACCCATCAGGGATTCGAACCCTGGACGCCCTGATTAAGAGTCAGGTGCTCTACCAGCTGAGCTAATGAGTCTCGTTAAATATTGGCTTCTTCGTTATCTGTTTTTACAACTTTGTATCTAATTTGCCTAACTAAGCGATGCACGAAAAATCTAAATACGATTTTGGTGCCCTGCTTATACCAGCTGAGCTAATGAGTCTCGTTAAATATTGGCTTCTTCGTTATCTGTTTTTACAACTTTGTATCTAATTTGCCTAACTAAGCGATACACGAAAAATAAATTATTAGTAATAAATAAAATGGTGGAGGGAGAAGGATTTGAACCTTCGAAGGCGTTCGCCAACAGATTTACAGTCTGCCCCCTTTAACCACTCGGAAATCCCTCCACATTATTAACTAAATAAAAATGGAGCTGGCGATAGGAATCGAACCCACAACCTGCTGATTACAAGTCAGCTGCTCTACCGTTGAGCCACGCCAGCTTACAAATTATTAAATTTTTAAATATGGCGACCCGGAACGGGCTCGAACCGTCGACCTCCAGCGTGACAGGCTGGCATTCTAACCAACTGAACTACCGGGCCATAGTGAGTAAATACTAGTAATTCTGTAATAAGTTCATCCTACAATAT
>DUPX01000031.1 GCA_012838085.1 Eubacteriaceae bacterium | reverse complement strand
TAACCTCTTTCTCTAATTCATTAAGGTGATTTATTTTTTCTTTTATATCTTGGGTATATTTTTTCAACTCATCAATTTGAAGTTTTTGTTTATCATTGATTATTTCAAGTCTTTCTATATTCTTAGACTTTTTAGCATACTGCTTTCTCATATCTAAAAAAGAGTATGTGAAAATAAATGTAATAATGAGCAATGATACTAATATGTATGTTAAGACCTTCAAGGTCCATTTGGGAAAGTTATAGGTCTTAATTTTGTCCTCATCATTAGGTATCATCATAAGGGTGTAAATTGATTTGTAATTATGCTGTCCCTTTTTCATGAATAATCCCCCTTTTGTCTATCTTAGATTATTATACCTTAATTGGAATTATGAAACAAGGATAAAAACATTATTACTCATTGTTTTCCTATCGTGATATAATGTAATTAAAATATAAAAGGGGGCTTATATATGGTAGTTGGCCATAAGGATAATATTGAAAAGGTTAAATTTGAGGGTCCGGCGGTAAAAGGAGCTACAATGAAGGCACTTATATCTCCACAGGATGGTTGGGAAGGTTATGTAATGAGATATTTTGAACTGGAGGTTGATGGTTATTCTCCAAGACATACCCATCCCTGGCCCCACATAAACTATATTATTAGTGGAGAGGGAAGTTTACATTTAGATGGAAAGGATTATGACTTAAGGGCAGGTTCATATGCCTATGTGCCTTCCGATAAACTTCATCAATTTTCTAATACCGGCCGTGGTGAGTTTAAATTTATTTGCATAGTTCCTGAAGAGGGGCATAAATAATAACTGAATTTATTTTAAATAAAAATGTTGCTGGATAAATTCCTAGCAACATTTTTTAAAAGCATTTTATTTAGTATAGTTATCAAAATATCCTTTGATATAAATAATAGGGGTACCTTTATCACCGCTACCAGAGGTCAAATCTGATAAGGAACCTATTAGGTCTGTAAGTCTCCTAGGTGTAGTCCCCTGGGCTTCCATTTTATCTACTGAATCAGTTTCTTTATTTTTAATAAATTGGGCGATAGCTTTTTTTTGTTCTTCTCCACTAAGATGGGAAAAATTATTATCTGCTAAATATTTTAATTTAATTTCATTGGGAGTACCCTTTAGACCGGCTGTATAAGCAGGGGAGACCACAGGGTCAGCCAATTCCCAAATCTTTCTAAGGGGATCTTTAAAGGCGCCGTCTCCATAGATCATTACTTCCACTATTTTACCAGTAATTTTTTTGATTTTTTCTTGAATACCTTCTACAACAGGTTGGCTATTATTAGGGAAGAGCTTTATACTATCTTCTGTAGCTTTATTAGAACCTAAAAGGCCATATATTTCATTAAATCCACTCCCATTAATAGGCTGTACAAGAATATCATCTAACCCAAATAATTTTATAGCCCCGGATTTTATTAATATATTTTTAGTCCGTTGGCGGGAATGGATATCGCAAACTAATACATTTTTAGTATAATTTAATATTGTTCTAGGATTGTTTGAAAATATAATCTTATATGCTGCCCCTTCTGATTGTATTAATTCTTTATAATACTCAATATAATCTACACCGGTAAAAGGATGTCTTGAATACCCAAAATGTTGGCGAAATTCTGTTTCTGTTAGCACATCTGTCCAAGGATTTATACCTTCCGAATCTATTTCATCTATATCAATAAGTTGATTGCCTACCTCATCAGAGGGATAGCTTAACATCAATACAACATTGCCTGTACCTTTTGCAATACCTCTTAGACAAACAGAAAACCTATTTCTACTAAGAATTGGGAAAACAACACCAACTGCCTCTTTACCAAACTTTTCGTTTATATCAATGGCAATGTCATTTACAGTAGCATAATTGCCCTGTGCCCGTGCAACAACAGATTCGGTAATAGTTATAATATCCCCATCTTCAATGGAAAAGCCTTCAATTTTTGAGGCATTTAATAGGGTATCCACAACTATCTGTTCAATGTCATCACCTTTATTGATTATTGGGGCACGAAGTCCTCGCACTACTGTTCCAACTGCTCTTTCCAATTTTATCTCTCCTTTAATAAGAGTAATCACTAAATATTAAGCTCTTTTACTATACAATATAATACTATCATATGTAAAATAAATAAACTTATATTCAAAGAAAAACCCCATAAATAATACTCTTTTTTTCATAAGATTAATCATAATAACTACTAAGAATATTTAAACTTTCAGATTTAACATCTTCTGCCACAAGGGGTATCTTGATAATATTTTTATCCTTAAAATATTCTTCAATTTCTTCTAAATATATTTTTTCTAGAGCCTTTCTTTTTTTCCAAAACTCCTCTGAAATATTCTCTGGCAATATTCTATTAACAACTATATCCTGTACTATAAAATTATATTTACTCAATACCTTAATGGCCTTTTTTGTTTCTTCAAAGGGAAGCTTCTCTGCATTCATGACAAAGACAAAGGACACAAGCTCATTATTAGTTAATATTTCCCTAGTCTTTTCCATCTTTTCCTTTCTTAATTTCAAAGTAGAAATAACTGGATCCTTTTCTATACTCTTTTTAAACTTAGAATCATATCTTTTAGACATCTCATATAATTCCATAGCTTCTATTCTCTTTTCAATAAGTCTATCCATCCATCCTCCAAGGAGTTCAGGCAAAGATAGTAGTCTTAGGGTATGACCTGTAGGGGCTGTATCAATAACAATTCTGTCATACTTTTCTCCATACTCTAGTATAATTTCCATTAACTTATCAAAAACAGCTGACTCATCTGAGCCAGGTGATACACTGGCAGCATCTAGTTGCTTTTCCACTTCCTTTATGATTATTGGACTAACAATATCCTTCATTTTAGTCTTAATTCCCTGTATATAATTTTCTGCTTCTTCTTCTGGATCTATTTCTAATGCATATAAATTATCATTAAGTTTTGTTATTTCAGAACCTATTTCTTTTTCAAAAATATCACATAGGGAGTGGGCTGGGTCAGTGGATACTAAAAGAGTTTTCTCTCCCTTCTTAGCACAACGAAGTGCAAAGGCAGCAGAGGATGTGGTCTTACCTACCCCTCCTTTACCACCAAAAAATACTAATTTTTTCATTATTATCCCCTCCAATTAGTTATCAAAGTCTCCCCATCTATCCATATAAATATCTTTTCTCCCCATTATCCTATATTCCCATCCCTTTAAATCTTCTGCCAAATAGGGGAGGAGCTCAAGGGTATAATAGGTAGTAGGTAAAGGAATACCAATGAGGTCACCAAAACATAGGAGTAAAAAATTATCAAATTCGTCCATGGCATTTTTTTCTACTAATTTTGAGGACATATCCTTAAAATCAAATACACCACCAATAAACAGCTTAATATTTTCTAAAATTTTTTGTTTTTTACTTTTTTCCATATTTTTCACCCCTTTATACATAGTATACTCTAAATAAATATTTTTTTAAATATAAACAAACATCCTCTTATATTTAGGACTTGGTTTCTTTACAATTGAGATATTAAATCAACTAGTATATAATTTATTTGATAATTTCTATCAAGATGAATTATGAAAGATATTTAGCTTTATTAGTCTGGACAGGAAGTATAAAAACATTTAAATTTTAATTAGGGGGGATTTAATTGATTAAAAGTTTTGAGGGGATATTACCTGATATAGATGCAAAAACATTTATAGCTGAAGGAGGTAAAGTAATTGGCAAAGTAAGATTAAATGAGTATTCTAGTATCTGGCATAACACCGTAGTAAGGGGAGATGTTAATAGAATAGAAATAGGTCGGTATACAAATATTCAGGATAATAGTGTTGTCCATGTGGCCGATGATTGTCCAACAATTGTAGGGGATTATGTTACAGTGGGACATGGGGCAATACTCCATGGTTGTACTATAGAGGACCATTGTCTAATAGGAATGGGGGCAATAGTGCTAAATGATGTAAAGGTTGGAAGGGGTAGTATTATAGCAGCAGGTGCAGTTGTTAGGGAAGGGGAAATTATTCCACCCTATTCATTAGTAGCAGGGGTACCAGCAAAGATTATAAAAGCTTTACCAGAAAAGATAGATAGTATTCATGCCCAGGCCATAAAGTATAAATCACTATGGGCTGAAAGATATAAGGTATTACCAGATGGTGGAGGAGAAATCTATAAGGGGGAAAAAATAATTTAGATATTTCCGTATAATCTTATGTTATAATTATTTTAGGGTGATTTTATGAAAATACTTAAAAATGATTGGCATAATCTACTACAAGACGAATTTAAAAGCGATTATTATTTAAAGATTAGAGAGTTTTTAAAGAGAGAGTATCGTACTAAAATTATATATCCAAATATGTACGATATTTTCAATGCCCTCCACTATACACCCTATAATGAAGTTAAAGTGGTTATATTAGGACAGGATCCTTATCATGGACCTAATCAGGCCCATGGACTAAGTTTTTCTGTTAAACCAGGGGTTTCAATACCTCCATCTCTTTTAAATATATATAATGAACTCCATAGAGATTTAGGTTGTTTTATTCCAAATAATGGGTTTTTAAAAAAATGGGCGAATCAAGGAGTACTATTACTAAATGCAGTATTGACAGTTAGGGCAGGACAGGCTAACTCCCATAGAAATATAGGGTGGGAATATTTTACTGATAAGATTATGGAATTATTAAATCAAAGGGAAGACCCCATTGTTTTTATATTATGGGGAAAAAATGCCCAATCAAAACAAGCATTAATAACCAATAGTAGGCATCTTATAATAAAGTCTGCCCATCCCAGTCCATTATCTGCTTATCGGGGATTTTTTGGAAGTTCTCCATTTTCTAAAACTAATAATTTTATTAAATCTATTGGTAAAGAGCCAATTGATTGGCAAATTGAAAACATATAAAAATAAGAAATCTGAAGAGGAGTATTTAAATGGAAGTTGGGTTTGATCATAAAAAATATCTAGAAGAACAATCAAAATATATTTTAGAAAGGGTAAACAATTATGATAAGCTTTACCTAGAATTCGGAGGGAAGTTATTATTTGATTTGCATGCAAAAAGGGTATTGCCTGGATTTGATGAAAATGCCAAAATAAAAGTATTACAAAAGATAAAGGATAAGCTAGAGGTAATTATCTGCTTATATGCAGGAGATATTGAACGAAATAAAATTAGGGGAGACTTTGGCATTACATATGATATGGATACCTTAAGGATGATTGATGATTTAAGATCCTATGACTTAGATGTTAATAGCGTGGTAATAACAAGATATGATAGTCAACCTACAGTAGATATATTTATAAATAAGCTGGAGCGGCGAGGCATTAAAGTGTATAAGCATAGGACTACCAAGGGTTATCCCACAGATATTGACACCATAGTTAGCGATGAGGGCTATGGGAAAAACTCCTATATAGAGACCACTAAGCCAATTGTAGTAGTTACTGCTCCTGGCCCGGCTAGTGGTAAATTAGCAACTTGTTTGAGCCAACTCTATCATGAATATAAAAATGGTCGGGTAGCTGGTTATTCAAAGTTTGAAACCTTTCCTGTATGGAATATACCTTTAAAACACCCATTAAACATTGCCTATGAAGCAGCAACAGTAGATATAAAGGATGTTAATGTTATAGATTATTTCCATATGGAGGCTTATGGTGAAATAACGGTAAATTATAATAGGGATATGGAATCTTTTCCCCTATTAAAAAGAATCATTGAAAAGATAACAGGAAAGGAATCCATATTTAAATCTCCTACAGATATGGGAGTAAATAGGGTGTCCTTTGGTATTATAAATGATGAAGTTATAGTAGAGGCATCTAGACAGGAAATAATAAGAAGATATTTTAAGACAGAGTGTGATTATAAGAAGGGTTATGTAGACCAGGAAACATTAGAAAGAATGATGATTATAATGGAAGAATTAGAGTTAAAGCAAGAGGATAGAAAAATAGTTATTCCTGCTAGAGAGAGGGCGGCAAGATTAAAGGAAGGCTCTTCTAATAAAAATGAAATTTTTTCTGCAGTTGCAATTGAGCTTAAAGATGGTTCAGTACAAACTGGTAAAGCTTCTGATGTAATGGATGCTTCAGCAGCAGCGATTTTAAATTCTATAAAGTATTTAGCAAACATTTCTGATGATATTCATCTTATTTCACCTGTTATTCTCGAACCAATAAGAGACTTAAAATATAAAACCTTAGGGAGAAATCATCCAGCTTTGGATTGTGAAGAAATCTTAATAGCCCTTAGTATTTGTGCAGCAACAAATCCAACAGCCCAGGTGGCATTAAATAAATTAGTGGAACTTCAAGGTTGTCAAGCCCATTCTACTACTATATTAAGAAGAAATGATGAACAGATATATAGAAAGCTTGGTATTGATATTACCAGCGATCCCCAATATTCATCGGGAAATCTATATTACAATTCATAACAAAAGGCTAAGATGGTCTATCCATTTTAGCCTTAAATTTTCTAATTAAATACTATATTATAGTAGTCATTATCAAGAATTTTAGCAGAGAAATAAAACTTTGTATTTATCAAATTAGAAATTTTTCTTATATAACTATCATCCATTTGTTTTACATTATCATGAGGAATAAATTCTCCTGTTTGAGAATTGTATTTACCCTTATCAGTTATAAAACTCCGATTGGAAAATATAACCAAAGGTTCTGAATCCGAAAAGATATCTCTACCCATTAACAATCTAGAGTCATATTCTAGTCCTAGTAAATTAGATAGGGTAGGTATAATATCTAAGCTGGAACAGGGTTTATCCACCCTTTCACTATCCATATTCTGGGTATATAAAATAAATGTACTTTTATATAATTCAAAATTTTCTTCCACCTCATGGCCGGCTAAATCGTCTATTTCCTCTTTTTCTAAGCCATAGGGATAGTGGTCAGAACTTATGGCTATTAAGGTCTTATCTGCTATACCCCTTTCTTCAAGTTTTTCTAATAAATGTTCCATAGCCCTATCAAATTCAACCTGACATGCTATATATGCCTTCCCAGCATCAGTATAGGGAAGGTCCTTAACTATATCCTTATTTTTTCTAGCCATATTATTACCTGTAAAACTATATTGAAGATGGCCACTTATGGTCATATAATAACTATGGAATGGTTGGTCATCAATATATTCTGGTATAGTTTTTTCCAACATTTCTAAATCAGAGGCAGGCCATATTTTTTTAACTTTTAAGCCATTTCCTACTCCTTTATATTCATAACCCATATTCGGATGGGAAATATGCCTTTTATAATAGGAATAGTTATGATTGTGATATGCCTTAGATTTATAACCTAGCTTATTCAATTGATTTCCCATGGCAAATGGCATATAATTGCTACCAGATTCAAAAAAACTCCATACACCACTTTTAGGAATTAAACCTGTATTTGCCACATACTCACCATCGGAAGTACTTACCCCCCAAATAGGAGTATAAAAATTTGTAAAATTATAACCCTCCTCCACCATTTTATATAGGGTAGGGGTGGCTTCTTTATGGACTGCATAAGGGGAGAACCCTTCTGCAGTAATTAGAATCAGATTATATCCTTTATATTTTTCCGTATAATCATTTTTGGGGGTAGGTTCCACATTATTAAAATACTTATGCATTTCTAATAATTCCTGATTTTCTTCCTTAGAGATTAGATTTTCAAAATCAATTTCCATCACATTATATTCAATGACTTCTTCTTCCTCATCTTCCCTATAAGTAGGAAGGGAAGGGTCCTTTGTATACTCAGGAATGGTTCCTAATGAAGGAGACCAGCCAAAGGCAAGACGCTGTACATCTAATCTCATGGTAGTAATAAGACCTAATTTTTTAATGGAAAGATCAGGGTAATTAGTATTATAATATAAATCATATAGAGAATTTGGATTTTTATTTCCCAAATTAATTAGGCCAATACCAAGAATGTGAAAAATAATAATAAATATAAGAAGAAAAAGCCTTTCTTTATTAGTAATTCTATTAAAGCTAATAGATTTTTTACAAAAAATACTAAAAAGCAAAAGAATTATACTAGGAATAAACATAAGAATAACCCAGAAAATATTATTTGAAATACCTATTATGATTTCTCTCCAAAATTCAGCAACTTGGTAGGCATTTTTTGCAGAATACATGGTATAAAACACCTTAAAGATACTATTATAAACAATTTGGGAAGAAAAAATAAAACCTGTTAATACTAATAAAATAATATATATAGCCTTATTAATCTTTGGATTAGCTAAACTTGAGAAAAAGGCAAAAACCAGTCCCATTATAGTAGAAAATATAAATATTAAAAAAATATTAATAAAAGAAAAACTTCTAAATAT
>DUPX01000030.1 GCA_012838085.1 Eubacteriaceae bacterium | reverse complement strand
ATTTAAGGATAATTTAGCTTATATAAATTATGAAAAATGTACAAATTGTATGATATGTGCTGAAAAATGTCCAACTAAAGCCATATATGCTAATTTTGAAAATCGAGAAAAAGCTTTTATTGATCCAAATGCTTAAATCAATATAGTAAATATTCCAGCATTAAAGCCCTTATCAAGGACTAATATGCTGGTTTTTATTTTGTCTAAAACTTGTATTAGCTTAAGTCAAATGTTAAACTTATATAAGATTGATAGGAGGAGAAATATTGAAATCTCAAAAACTAATGATAATAATAACAATTTTGTTATTGATAACTGCTTGTAGTAATAACCACAATAAAAAAGATCCTCTTAAAGCAAGTTATAATGGTATGGGTACTATAGCTGATTTTATAATATTTGGTGAAGAAACCCTGGCAGCAGAAGGGTTTGAAAAAGCAAAAAAGATAATGATAGATATAGAAAATAAAATGAGCTTAAATATTGAAGATAGTGAAATTAATAAGATAAATTTACAAGCTGGGAAAGATAAGGTAGTAGTTAGTGAAGATACATTCAATGTTATATCAAGAGGATTATATTTTTCGGAATTAACAAATGGAAGTTATGATATCTCTATAGGCCCTATTACAAAACTTTGGAATATCGGGAAAAATGATGAAAGAGTTCCTAGTAATGAAGAAATAATAGAAAAGCTACCATTAGTAGATTATAATAAAATTATAGTAGATATAGAGGAAAAATCAGTATTTTTAGAAAAAGAGGGAATGGAATTAGATTTAGGATCAATTGCTAAGGGATATGCAGCAGATAAAATCATCTCTACTTTTAAAGATATGGGTATAGAAAATGCTTTAATTAATATAGGAGGAAATATTAAAGTATTGGGGAAAAATCCCCAAAGAAATCGTTCCTGGATGGTGGGATTAAGAAATCCTAGAGATGCAAGAGGTAGTCATTTTGCAACTATAAAGTTAGATAGTGGAAAAACAGTAGTAACCTCTGGTGATTATGAAAGATTTTTTATAAAAGAAGGTATTCGCTATCACCATATTTTTGATGGTAATATTGGTAGACCATCAAAGAGTGATATTATTGGAGTGTCTATAATTGCAGAAAACTCTATAGATGCTGACGGATTATCCACCAGCGTATTTCTATTAGGAAGTAAAAAAGGTTTAAATCTAATAGAGCAAATGGATGGTGTGGAGGCAGTTTTGGTAACAAAAAACTTAAAATTGATAACTACAAAGGGTGCAGAAGGATTTATAGAAGAAATGAAAAACCAGTTATAGTTAATAGGTGGTGGAATTTTGTAATGACCAAATGGGATAAAATCTTAATTACTACTATCATTGTTATTAGTTTAATATCGATAGGTGGCATTACTTATTATAAAAGCAAAGGACAAGATTTATATGGGATTATTGAAGTAGATGGCGAAGAAATAAAAAATATTAACCTCCTAGAGGTAGAAAAACCTTATACAATTAAAATTGAAAATGGAGTTAATTATAATATAGTAGAGGTAAGTTCAGGTAGCATTAGATTTATTGAAGCTACATGTCCTGATAAGGACTGTATCAGAATTGGGAAGCTAGATTCACCAGGAGAAATTTCAGTATGTTTACCTAATAATACTACAATAAGGGTAAGTGGGCCTGGGGTAGGAGAAGATCTTGATAGCAAAACCTATTAATCAAGGATAAGATGATTTTGAAATTATTCCGAGGAGATAATAGTATAAGCTTACTAACGAAGGATTTTGGACTTATCTAATTCCAAAAATTGATAAATTTTTTTTACAAAGAATCTTTTATTATATCAATAAGAATTGATATAATGGTTTAGAAAGATTATTCTATGCTAGGGGGGGAATAATGAGAAAAAGAAGGAGTGGACTTATATTAATTATTACAATAATTGGTTCTATGATTGCAGGTGGATTTATTGGAGATCTTTTAAAAGATTATATTTCAATATTTAGTTATAATTATCCAATAAGTATATTTAACTCCCAGGGCAATCAGTGGAATATTATCAATCTCAATGTAGTAAAATTATCATTTGGTATGCTTATAAATATAAATTTAGGGAGTATATTAGGTTTATTTTTGGGATTAGGTATTTTCTATAAAAAATGGTAGTAAAAGGGGAAAGAGGTTAGGGATGGAAGAATATAATTATGTAGAACATATGACTATTAAAGAATTCCCAGAAGAAGAGAGACCTATAGAAAAACTTATTAAAATAGGAGAAAAAAATCTATCAGATGCTGAATTACTTGCTATAATATTAGGGTCTGGTAGTAAAAATATTACTTCGATTTCCTTGGCATATAAACTGATAAACAGTCAAAAAGAGGGCCTTAGGTTTTTATATGGGGCTACAACTAATGAATTAAAAGAGTTTAAGGGTATAGGTAATGTAAAGATTGCCAGGATAAAGGCGGCATTGGAACTAGGTAGAAGACTATCTATTCAAAGTCCTGTTAATACTATAATAAAAAAACCATTAGATATTGTAGACTTTTTAAAGGAAGAAATGAAGTATCTTCCCCAAGAACATTTTAATGCTGTATTACTAAATACAAAAAATATGGTTTTAGATGTTGAAAACATTACAATAGGAATAGTAAATGCCTCCCTTGTTCATCCCAGAGAAGTGTTTATAAAAGCTATTAGAAAAAATAGCACTTCCATTATTCTTGTACATAATCATCCTAGCGGTGATCCTGCTCCCAGTAGTGAAGATAAATCTATCACTAAAAGATTATACGAAGCAGGAGAGATTATAGGGATAAAAGTTATAGATCATATAATTATCGGTGGCGATGATTATATAAGTTTTAAGGAAATGGGTATGTTATAAAATAACATTTGACAAATAGAGAGGAGCACCATTAAATGAGCAGAGTATTTTCAAAAGATATAGGAATTGATCTAGGGACTGCAAATACCCTAGTATATTTAAGAGGGAAAGGTATTGTTGTTAGAGAACCGTCTGTTGTTGCAATTAATAAGAATACTAAATCAGTAATGGCGGTAGGGGAAGAAGCAAAACAAATGATTGGAAGAACTCCTGGAAATATTGTAGCTATTAGGCCTATGCAAGATGGAGTTATTGCAGACTTTGATATAACGCAAAATATGATAAAATATTTTATGAAAAAAGCCTTTAAAAGAATAGGATTTGTAAAACCAAGAGTATTGGTTTGTGTTCCATCAGGAGTAACAGAGGTAGAAAAACGAGCGGTAATAGAAGCGGCTGAACAAGCAGGGGCAAAAGAATCCTTTGTTATTGAGGAACCTATGGCAGCTGCAATAGGTGCTGGACTTCCTGTAGGTGAACCAGAAGGAAGCATGATTGTCGGTATTGGAGGGGGAACCAGCGAGGTAGCAATTATTTCCCTTGGTGGTATTGTGACTAGCAAGTCCATTAGAGTAGGTGGAAATGAATTTGATGATTCTGTTATTCAATATATTAAAAGCAAATATAATTTAATGATTGGAGAAAGAACTGCAGAGGATATTAAGATAAATATTGGTTCTGTATTTCCAGGAGAGGAACGTATAACGGATGTAAAGGGCAGAGATTTAGTATCTGGTCTTCCTAAGACAATACAAGTAAGCTCTAAAGAAATTAGAGAAGCCCTTAAGGATGCGATTAATACTATTTTAGATGCCATAAAAAGCACTTTAGAGAAAACACCTCCAGAATTAGCGGCAGATATTATGGATAAAGGCATAATGTTAACAGGAGGAGGAGCCTTATTAAATGGACTAGATGAATTAATTAGGCATGAAACTGGAATGCCAGTAGAGATAGCTGAAAATCCATTAGATTGCGTTGTAATAGGTACTGGAAAAGTATTAGACGATATAGAAATGTTTAATAAGGTTATTGCAGCCTCAAAAAGTATTGGTTAAGTTAGTGAGGTGAAATTTTGAACTGGATAAAAAAACATAGATTTGGTATGATAGTAGCTCTTATTACTATCATACTTATTTCTTTAATATCCTTTACTTCTCAAGGTAGGGAAAAGGTATCTTCTATTGAAGGATTAATAAGTAAAGCAATGGTGCCAGTCCAAAAAACTATATTTACTGGTTCCCAATATGTTAAAAATTTTTTTTCCTCAATAATAGAAATAGGTACATTAAAAGAAACAAATAAAGTATTAAAAGAAGAAATAAAAATATTAAAACAACAACAAGTAGAATTTGAAGCTATAAAAAATGAAAATGAAAGATTAATTAAATTATTAAATTATCAAAAAAGTAATCCCCAATATGATTATAGTATTGCTAAAATTGTTTCTATTGATCCGGAGGTTTGGTTTAATGTATTTATAATAGATAAGGGGTCACAGGATGGGATTACAAAGAACTCAGCAGTGTGTGTAAGTGAAGGATTAGTAGGCAAGGTGGTAGAAGTAGCCAGTGGCACATCTAAAGTCCTTGCTATAACAGATACAGGAAGTATGATTAACGGTGTATCGTCAAGAACTGGAGATTATATAAGAATACAGGGGAGTACTGGAAGTACACTAGAAGGTTTTGTTGTTCCAGAGGCAAAGTTAATTCCCGGAGATATTATTGTAACATCAGGGTTAGGTGGAATATATCCCGAGAATATCATAATAGGAGAAGTTGAAGAGGTAAAGAAAAAAGTGGGCATGTTGGAAAAAACAGTGGTAATAAACCCAGCTGTAGATTTTCATCAACTTAAAGAAGTAATTGTTTTTAAGAAAAAATAATTTAGGAGAAAAAAAGTGAGGTTATTTATTTTATCACTATTATTATTGGCAGAAATTATTATAGAATCATCAATCTTACCTTTTATAAAAATTAAAGGTGTAACTCCTGATTTAGTATTAATAACTATTGTTTCTATGGGATTAATATATGGGAAAAAAGAAGGAATTATTCTTGGTCTTATAGGTGGTATATTCTCCGACATACTCTTTGGCAGAATATTAGGCATTCATGGATTGCCCTATATGTTAATAGGCTATCTAGTGGGATTTGCCAGTGAAAAAGTGTATAAGGAAAATAGAATAATTCCCTACTTATTTACTCTTATAGCTACACTATCTTATCAAGGAATCTTATATTTAATTATATATCTAGCAAGAATTGAAATACCTATGGATATATATATTAGAAAATATACCGCCTTCTCCTTAATCATTAATGGAATTATAGTAATCTTTATTTACCCATTTTTCCTAAAATTAAGTGAATGGAACTTAATTAAACAAAGGTGATTTAATGATAATAGAAAAAAATAAACATAGATTTAATTTTATATATTTATTGATAATACTTATTTCAATAGGTTTTCTTTTTCGCTTAGCTCAGCTTCAGATTGCCCAAGGGGAAAATTACCGAGAAATTGCTGAAAACAAAATGTTAAGACGAATTATTACTCCTGCTGAAAGGGGAAAGATATATACAAATGACGGTTATGCATTAGCTACTAATAGAATAGGTTATTCAGTAGAAATGATATATACCCAAATAGATGAAGAAAAAAGAAATAATATGATTTTAATGCTAGCAAATATTTTAGATAAACATAAAGAAAATTATGATGATGAGTTTCCTATTTTATTACAGGAAGATGGGAGCTTAATATTTAGTTTTCAAATAAGAGAGGAAGAATGGAAAAAAGCCCATGATATACCCTTAGATGCTACAGCTAGTGAAACCATAGATATCCTTAGGGAAAGATATTATGTGAAATCAGATATTAATAATGATTTAGCTTTAGAAGCGATTACAAAGGTCCACCTTAATGAAAATATCCCTATTTCATTAAATCCAGAACCTAAGTTTGCTTATAAAAGACAAGAAGAGGATTGGAAGAAGTGGCATGGACTTAAGGAAGAAGAATATAGCTTATCAGCTGAGGACACCTTTCAAAAAATAAGGGAAAAGAATAAAATAGGAGCAGAATATTCAGTAGAAGAAGCCCGTAAGATCCTTATTATTAGAGAAAAGATAAAAAAACAAGGATTTAGATCTTGGGAATCTATAAAATTGGTAAATGATATAGGCAAAGAAACAATGGCTGAGATTATTGGCTGTTTAGATGAAATGCCAGGGGTAGTTATTAACCCAAACCCAATACGATATTACCCTGAGGGAAAAACTGCATCACATATTTTAGGTTATATAAGTAGGGTTAATGAAGTTGATGTTAGTGAAGGTGGATATAGGATGCAAGACTTAAAGGGAGCCCAAGGTTTAGAAGGAGCATTTGAATCCCAATTACGGGGAAAAGATGGAGAAAGCTTAGTAATTACAGATTATAGGGGAAGACCTAAGAGTAATCTTAGCGAAGAGAATATGCCTGTACCAGGAAATAATATATTTTTAACTATTGACTATGACCTTCAAAGGGATACAGAAAAGGCTTTAGAAGAAACAATTAATGAATTGCAAACCGGATCTGGTGGCAGAAAGGCACCAAATGCTAAATCAGGAGCGGTGGTTGTTATAGATGTAAATACAGGTGGAATATTGGCAATGGCCAGTTATCCCTCATATGATCCAAATCTTTTTTCCCAAGGAATATCTACGGAGGATTGGAAAGAGCTTAATATTCTAACAGATGATCCCCTTTATCCCCGCCCTCTTTTTAATAATGCAACAATGGCGGCACTTCCGCCAGGCTCAACATTTAAAATGGCTACTGCAGTAGGTGCTCTAGAGGAAAAGAAAATAGGATTAAAAGAAAATGTGTATGATAGAGGCTATTATCCTGGCTTTGGAGGCAAGGTATTTAAGTGCTGGCTAAGGAGAGGCCATGGAAATAGGCATATGGTAACTGCCCTTAGAGATTCTTGCAATGTTTATTTTTATGAAATAGGCAATAGGCAGGGGATAGATATCTTAGAAAGTTATGCTAGAAAACTGGGATTAGGGAGTAAAACAGGTGTAGAAATTTCTGAATCAAAAGGCATATTAGCTTCTAGGGCTACTAAAGCACAAAGTTGGATGTATACCACATCCAGTTACTTAAGGAATACAGTAGGTATAACTGGTAATAGCATTATAATAAATGAAAATGGAGAGGAGCAGGAGGTATATACTTCCTATGCAATTGCCAAAGAAATCTTTGATATAGTTTTAGATTTAAAAAGACCTAGTAATAATGAAATATATACAATCGTAGCAGAAAAACTTAAAGAATATAAAATTAAAGATTCCAAACAAATATTTAAAGTATATCAATATGTATCTGAAGGGATGTGGACAACTGCAGACAATCTAAATACGGCGATTGGTCAGGGCGGGAATTCACTTACACCTATTCAGATGGCAAACTATATTGCTACCTTAGTAAATGGTGGCAAAAATTATAAGACCCATTTAGTAAATAAAATAACCTCACCTGATGGAGAAGTTATAGAAGAAATAAAACCTGAAATAATGAATGAAATAAATATTAAACCAGAAAATTTAGATGCAATTAAACAGGGAATGAGACTAGTTGCAATGCCTGGTGGAACAGGAGCAAGAGACTTTGTTGGTTTCCCCCATCAGGAAATAGGAGTAGGGATAAAAACAGGCTCAGCTCAATATGGTTCAAAAGAAATAGACGCAATGTCTTGGATGGTAGCTTTTGCCCCCTACGATAAACCCCAGATAGCAATAGCAGCTCTTGTAGTGGAAGGAAAGAGCGGAAGTTATTCAGGACCAATTATAAGAAAAGTATTAGATAGTTATTTTGGTTTAAATGAAAAGTCAGAAGCTGGGGAAGAAAAGTTTATAGAAAATACTTTAAATTAATGGCTTTATTTGAAGAGAGCAGGGACTTATGACCCTGTTAGCTTAAATACAAAGCCATTAAGTCATACTTTAACAATTGTTTTTTATTAAAAGAAGGATTTTTTTAATAATTGAAGAATTAAACAATAACTAATCAATTAAAATATTAGATACAACTAATACCCTTTGGAGGTAATAAAGAAAAAATGACTGAAGAAATCATATTATTTAAAGGCAACAGGGATGGAGTATATTTAATAATTAATAATGAAAGCCAATTAAGTGTAATTCAAGATAAAATAACAAAGAAGATTGATTCAGCAAAATCTTTTTTTCAAGAAATAAAAAAAGTAAAATTAAAAGAAACAAGTCTTTCCAAAGAAGACTTGTTTAGTTTAAAAGTATGGTTGGAAGAAAAATATGGTATAGAAATAGATAATACTAGTGAAGATTTTATAAAACATAATAATTCAAATAAAAGTCAAGTAATTGATCAAGGGATTACAAAATATATTTATTCAACATTACGTTCAGGAACAAGTGTAAAGTTTGATGGTAATATTGTTATAATAGGAGATGTCAATCCGGGTGCAGAAGTTTTGGCTACGGGAAATATCATAGTAATGGGTGCCTTAAGAGGAATTGCCCATGCTGGACTATCAGGAAATGACCGTGCAACAGTGGTTGCTTTTTCATTAGAACCCACTCAACTTCGTATAGCTAATATTATTGCCCGATCACCAGATAAACAAGACTTTAAGCCAACATATCCAGAAAAAGCATGTATTAATGAAAATACTATTATTATTTTACCATATTATCAAAACTTATAAAAATAAACCTAACAGGAGGGGAAGTAATGGGAGAGGTTTTAGTAATTACATCTGGTAAGGGGGGAGTAGGAAAAACTACTACCGCCGCAAATATTGGTACCGCCTTAAGCTTATTAGGAAAAAAAGTAGTTATTGTAGATGCAGATATAGGCCTTAGAAATTTAGATGTAGTCATGGGTCTAGAAAATAGAATAGTATATGATATAGTAGATGTAACGCAGGGAATATGCAGATTAAAACAAGCACTAATAAAGGACAAAAGGTATGATGGATTATACTTACTTCCTGCAGCTCAGACAAAGGACAAGACTGCTATACAACCAAAACAGATGCTAGCACTTAGTAAAAGGCTTAAGGAAGAATTTGATTACATATTAATTGACTGTCCTGCTGGTATAGAACAAGGATTTAAAAATGCCATTGCTGGTGCAGATAAGGCAATTGTTGTTACAGCCCCAGAAATCTCAGCAGTGCGAGATGCCGATAGAATTATAGGTCTACTAGAAGCAAATGAAATCTATAATCCAAAACTTATTGTAAATAAGGTTCGCATTGATATGGTCAAAAAGGGAGATATGATGGATATTGACGATATGATAGATATCTTGGCTATTGAATTATTAGGAGTTATACCTGATGATCAAAGCATTGTTATATCAACTAATAGGGGAGAACCAGCAGTAACTGATGAAAATTCCCTTGCCGGTCGTGCTTTTAAAAATATTGCAGAAAGAATTTTAGGCAATGAGGTTCCATTTTTAGATCTTGATGTGGATGAAAGCTTTTTTAGAAAGTTTGCAAGGAAATTAGGTTTTAAATAATATCAGGGGAGGAGGATATCCTTTGTTTAATATGTTTGGTCGTGGTAATAGAAGAGATCATAAAAGCAAAGAAATAGCTAAGGAAAGATTAAAATTGGTATTGGTACATGATCGTGCTAATGTCTCCCCCCATTTTTTAGAAATGATAAAGGGAGATATAGTTGGGGTGATTAAAGACTATATTGAAGTAGATGAGAAAGGTCTTGAAATTACCATTACAAAGACTAAGAGGGAATATGATGATACGATGGTTCCTGCTTTAGTTGCCAATATACCAATAAAAAGAATGAAATACAGAGAAAAATAAAAATCCATAATAATCATCCACCGGGCTAGACGGTGGATGATTATTTAATAAAATACATCTTTTACTAAATTAGTATCCTTTATACGTTTATTTTGAGCTGCTAATAATAAGTTTTTATAGGGTATTTCTACACCTAAATAATTTTCACTAAATTGGGGATTCATTATAAGTAGTGGGCCTGTAATATTTGTAGCGATAAGGTTCTTATATATAAAGCCTTCGAGATTAGTGTTTTTATTTATTCCCATACCCTTTTGAACTTTAATAAAATAATTTTCTGAATTATCACCAAATGTTTGAGTAAACTGGGTTTTATGGCCAACAATAGGAATATTTTTATAAAGACCATAAATTGCACAATTTAGGCGGGGTCTTTTTTTTATCCTTGTTTCAAAGTCAAATATGTTCAAACCTTCTAAAGTGGTGCCATTCTCTTCAACAATGGTTTTACCTAGTATATCCATAGCTGTCCCTGTGAATAGGGCCTTAAGCCCATTATCCAGTTTTTCTAGCAAGATATCCTTAAAAGGAAGCAACTTATCAATTACCTGGGCCTGTGTTTTTTCATTCATCGCACCCATATAGATTAAATCAATTTTTTCTGTTATAAACTTAGGTGTCTCTAAGATACTTGTTTTATTAATATTGTTTTTCCCAAAGGTCTTTTCTAAAAACATAATATTACCGTGATCACCATATAGAGAACATACTTCACCGAATAATATTTCAATTTTCATCTTTGATCCTCCTTACCAACATATCCTTAAACTGTCTAGCAACAGCTATATTTTTTGCCCCATGTATAATAATGGTAGTATCTGTATCGGTGGTAATATCCAAACTATAACTAGGCTCTAATAATTGTATTTTATCTTCATCAATTCCAGCAAAGAGTAATCTTATCTTACATTCCAAGTTATGTTGGCCCATACAAAGTATTTTTTTAATGGAAGGGATATTCAAATATTCATAATCAGCATCATATATCCATGCCATATTTTCTATACTATTAAAATTCTGTTTATGGGTATAAGTCTCATTCATAAGAATTAATGATATAGACCCCCAAGATTTTTGCTTTCTAATAAAATCAAAGGCAAGGCTATTTGCTACAGGATTTTGGGCTTTTGCTAACATGGATATAACCCTTTTATTTTTTACTATAGTCTCACTATAGCGGGATGAAACCACCTTTATTTTATTAAAATAATTAGCAATATCCTCATGGTTATAACCCATTTCCCTAAGAACACTAATAACAGCAATTTTGTTATAGTTATCAGTAATTCTACTGGCTTCACTTTGGTAAGGATAGTAATTGTTTCCTTCTTTTATGATAATTTGATCTTCATGGATTTTCCATATTAGGTAATCTGCTGTAGGTGAAGCATAATCACATCTTTCACAATGAACAAATCCTATATGGTGATATCTATTAAAATCAAAAATTAATTTATTTCCACAGCTCGGACAATATACAAGATCCTTAATAATATTATCAGATACCTCTTCTTCAAATTCTTGAGGTGCTATAGAAAAATACTTACGAGGATTATCCTTACAAAGGTTGCTGGATAATGGATCTTCTGCATTTAGTATAAGTAGGCTAGATTTAGGTATGCTTTTTTCAAGTATGCTTAAAATAAACTCAACATCGGCATTTCTCTTGTAAGAATCTCTAAATAAATTAGTTATAACAATAATATCTGGATTTATATAAGGGAAAATATAAGGGGAGGACCGTTCATCTACTTCCAATACAGCCATTTCTTTATGGTTTCTTCCAAAGAAGGTAGTAGAATTTAATAAAGCACTAATTATCCCACCTTCAATATTGCTTCCTAAATTATTAGCTACTAAATCTATTCCTTGGGCCGTAAGAAAAGATGCAATCATATTTGTAGTAGTTGTTTTTCCATTAGTACCAGTGATTGCAATAACTTTATCACTTACCTCTAGATATCTTAAAATATTAGGACAGACTTTCATTGCGATTACTCCAGGAAACTGGGTGGCATTTTTACCTAAAATCTTTAAAACAATATAACTAAATCGTGCTAAAATCATTGCTAAGTAAAATCTTATGGGCTTCATTTTACACACCACTCTTTAAAGTATTTATCAATTTATACAAATTTAATTTTATCATACCATTTGTCCTAGTCAAGTAAAATCATAGGTCTAAGATGGGTACATTTAATATATTGTTCCCAATATTTCCAATGGCCTTTGATTTGCTTTAAATAATACCCATGTTATAATAAATAATAATAATCATGTAACCTTAAGGTGGAACTAATATGGAAAGAAAAATATTAAAAAATTTTGATATACCACTATTTTTAAATGTTTTAGCCCTTGTGATTATGGGTTTTATAGCTATATTTGCGGCCACTCAAAATTTCGGTCCTACCCAATCCATGAGATTTGTCACAGTTCAGGCTATAGCCTTCTTACTTGGTCTTGTTGCCATGGCCATAATTATTAGTATCGACTATAGTCAGTTTGGGTATTTTTGGAAGATAATATACATCATAACTATATTAATGCTTATTGCTGTATTGATACCAGGGATAGGGAAATTAAGGGATGGAGCTAGACGCTGGATAGACTTAAAGGTATTAGAAATGCAGCCAGCAGAATTTGCGAAAATTGGTATAATAATTACCTTTGCCAAGATACTAGAAAATAGGGAAGAAAAGCTAAATACTATTAAGGATCTGCTAATACCTGCTATACACATTGGAATACCAATTATTTTAATTATGCTACAACCGGATTTAGGAAGTGCATTGGTATTTGTTGTGATTGGTCTAGGAATGCTTTTTGTAGCTGGAATAAATTTGAAATTTGTTTATGGTGGCATATTGGCATTTTTAGTTTCATTTCCTGTACTTTGGAATTTTATATTATTTCCACACCAGAAAAAGCGGCTAATAACATTTATAAATCCATATAGTGATCCGTTAGGGGATGGATATCATGTAATACAATCTATGCTAGCAGTTGGATCAGGACAGGTTACTGGAAAAGGGTTAATGGCAGAGGAAACCATGACAAATTTAAATTTTCTTCCAGAACAGTGGACAGATTTTATATTTTCAGTGATTTCAGAATTAACAGGATTTATAGGTTCAGCAATAATAGTAATCGCATTTACCTTGTTTTTAATAAGGCTCCTTCGATTAGCTAAAATTGCAAAAGACCAATTTGGCACCCTTATCATAACAGGGGTATTCTTTATGTACTTATTCCAAATAGTGGAGAATATAGGTATGACCATTGGTCTTATGCCCATAACTGGTATAACTTTGCCTTTTATAAGCTATGGAGGGAGTTCAATGCTGACAAATATGATGGCTATTGGGCTAGTACTAAATGTAACAATGAGACGCCACAGAATAAAGTTTTAACACTTAACAAGTGTAATAAAATTCCCCTTAATTAAATATATTATATTATCTAGGCATTACACCATACTATAATATATTTTTTATTTGAGAGGGGCAGCAAAATGGAAGGGGAAAAATATCCTAAAAATAAAGGTAGGTATAGATTAGAACCAAAGATTAGAAGAGCTAAGCAACAATTTCATAATGAGTATTTCATAAATAATGGTGAAGAATTTGATATAAAATCCTTTGATATAGAAAAGTTTATAAAAAAGAATTCCCTTCGATTAATTATATCCACTATTATATTTGCTTTGGTTTTTGCTATAAATTCACTACCATTTGCTTTTTCCAAAAATTTATCCCAGGGGATTAAGGTAGCCCTTAATTATAATATGAATTGGAAGGAAACCATCCTAGAGAATAAAAATATAGTACCTGCTATGGGTAATCAAATTAAAAAATTCATAGGTACTGAGGATGGAGCTATTAAAGAGGAAAATAAATTTTTATCCCCTGTGGAAGGCAAGGTTATTCAGACCTTTGGAGACAAGGTTCACCCAATATTTCACACCAAGATTGAGGGAAGGGGAATAGAAATTGATGGAAATCCAGCTAGAGAGATACAGGCAATAGATAATGGTAAGGTAATACAAATACAAAATAGCCTATATGGTGGAGAAAGAATAGTTATTCAGCATAATAATATGTTTAAAGGGGTTTATGAGGGCTGTTTTGATACTTCAGTAAAATTAAACCAAAAGATTGAAAAGGGAGATAGTTTAGGTAAAACAAAGAATGCAGGCCAATGGGAGCAATCAATATTTTATTTTGAATTATGGCAAAATGATAAAGCTATTAATCCTTTAGATTATATATATATAGAATCCGGCACAAACTAAAGGATGTGAAATTTTTATGAAATTAATAAAGGTTTATGGCATAACCTTTTCTATACATATTTTGTTTTTCCCTATTATTATATCCCTATTTTTTCTAGGTTATGCTGAGGAAATGTTGATTTTATTGGCTATAATAATGATCCATGAATTATCTCATGGACTAATGGCAATTCTTTTAGGAATAAAAATTCAAGAAATTCAAATTCTCCCCTTTGGTGGGGTTGTAAAGCTGAATAATACCCTAAATTTTTCTCCAAAAAAGGAGATGATTGTTTCATTAGCTGGCCCTATATCAAATGTAGCACTTTCTGCTACTATATTTTTTTTACAGGACTATTTTAGATGGGAGAGTCTTGGTTTCGAATTTATTATTTTTAGTAGTTTAGCAATAGGTATATTTAATTTAGTTCCAGCCTTACCCTTAGATGGGGGTAGAATTTTTAGAAGTTTTCTTACCCTTATATTTGGATATAAAAAGGCAACAGATATTACCTCTGTAGTATCTAAGATAATCGCCCTAGGCCTTATAGCATTAAATTTGTATCTATTAACCATCGGTAGTTATAACTTTACTTTAATTATGATAGGTATATTTATTTTCTATCAGTCCACAAAAGAAAGAGAGATTGCATTTTATTCTACTTTAAAGGATATTACTAATAAAAAAGAAAATCTAAATGAAACTGGATCAATGATGTCCCAACATATTACAGTATTGCCGGAAATTACTATAGGTGAAATATTTAATCAATTTTCTGCAAATAAGTTTCATATAATATATGTACTGGATCAAGATTATGCATTAAAAGGTATAATAACAGAGGATGAAATATTAAATGGAATAATATTTTATGGAATGAACTATAAGGTAAAAGATTTATTGGAAAACAGGAAAAAGATTGATAAAATAACAAATAATATAAAGAAATATACTTATTAGGAGATAAATTAAATGAAAAGTACTTTAGAAAATATAATACTTCCAAAAGTGAAAAATCCTATTCAATATATAGGGAATGAATTAAATAGTGTACATAAAAATGTAAATAAGAATACTATTAGGTATGCTTTTGCATTTCCCGATATATATGAAATAGGTATGTCCCATCTTGGAATGAGAATATTATACCATCTATTAAATGAACAGGAGAATATCTATTGTGAAAGAGTGTTTTCCCCAATGGTAGACATGGAGAAGAAATTACGGGAGAACTCTATACCATTATTTGCATTGGAAACCATGGACCCTATAAAAAATTTTGATTTTATAGGTTTTACACTACAATATGAAATGAGCTATACCAATATACTAAATATCTTGGATCTGGCTAATATTCCTCTTCTAAGTAAAGATAGGACATTGGAGCACCCCTTTGTAATGGCCGGTGGACCTTGTGGATATAATCCTGAACCCTTAGCGGATTTTGTAGATATTGTGGTTTTAGGTGAAGGGGAGGAAGTTTTATTAGAGATACTGGAAGTGTATAGACAATGGAAAAAACAAAAAACTAGCAGAAAAGATTTTCTACATTCTATTTCAAATATAGAGGGGGTCTATATACCAGCTTTTTATGATGTGGAATATGATGAAGAGGGAAAGATAATGGGGTTTTTTCCAATATCTAATGACTACCCTCCCAAAATTAATAAAAGAATAATAAGGGATTTAGATAAAAGTTTTTACCCAGAAAAAATGATTGTACCCTATACAAGCATTGTACATGACAGAATAATGGTAGAGATTTTTAGAGGATGTACCAGGGGATGTCGTTTCTGTCAAGCGGGAATAGTCTATCGACCGGTTAGAGAAAAATCTCCGGATACTATAAGGGAAATTGCTAATAAATTAATACAGAGTTCTGGCTATGAAGAATTATCTTTAGCATCCTTAAGCACCAGTGACTATACCCATTTGATACCTTTAGTAGAAAAGCTTATGGAGGATTATAAGGATAGAAATATAGGTTTATCTTTACCTTCTCTTCGTATTGATCAATTTTCTGTAAAGCTTGCTGAACAAATCCAGAAGGTAAGAAAATCTGGTCTAACTTTTGCACCGGAAGCTGGTACCCAAAGGCTTAGAGATGTAATTAATAAAGGAGTAATGGAGGAAGATATTTTAAGAACTGTGGGACAAGCATTTGAATCTGGTTGGGGTACTATAAAATTGTATTTTATGATAGGCCTACCTACAGA
The DNA here is from genome assembly GCA_012838085.1 of Eubacteriaceae bacterium. Taxonomy (GTDB): domain Bacteria; phylum Bacillota; class Clostridia; order Eubacteriales; family Garciellaceae; genus DUPX01. The sequence goes on along the minus strand of DUPX01000030.1, from coordinate 7,021 downwards.
AACTATAGAGGATATAGAAGGTATTGGAAATCTAGGTGAAAAGGTATTAAAGGAATACTTAAAAGTAGACATGGAAAAGAGAAATAAAAATATTAAAATAACACTAAGTACCTCTTCCTTTGTTCCAAAGCCCTTTACTCCTTTTCAATGGGAGCCTCAAAATACCATGGAAGAATTAAGGGAAAAACAAATACATCTAAAAAGGACTATAAGGGATAGAAAAATAAATTATAATTGGCATGATAATAAAACAAGTTTTTTAGAAGCAGTATTTTCACGGGGAGATAGAAGATTAGGAAAGGTGTTATTAAAAGCATGGGAAAAAGGCTGTAAATTTGATGGTTGGAATGAACATTTTAATTTTAATAAATGGTTGGAAGCATTCCAAGAAGTTCAAGTGGATCCGGCTTTTTATGCATATCGCCAGAGGAAATATGATGAAATATTACCTTGGGATTTTATTGATATAGGTGTGACAAAGGAGTTTTTGATTAGGGAACATAAAAATGCGTTAAAGGGAAGGGTAACCCCCTATTGTAGAGAAGCATGTGTATATTGCGGTATACAGGATTTAGATGGAGGATGGTCTTGCTATGATAATAGCTAGAATAAAATTTTCAAAAGGGGAAGAGGTAAAATATATCTCCCATTTAGATTTACAAAGAGCATTTCAAAGGGCCTTAAGAAGAGCAGAAATTGATATAGCATATTCTAAAGGTTTTAATCCTCATCCTAAGGTATCCTTTGCCACTGCATTATCTGTGGGGATGACCAGTGATGGTGAATATGTGGATGTAGAACTAAATAATTGGCAGAATGGAAAAGAATTAACAAAAAAACTTAATGGAGTTCTGGCTAAGGGTATTAAAATTTTAGATTGTGTTGTAAGTGATGAAAGGCAACCTTCCTTAATGTCTACTATTAAAATGGGACTATATCAAATATCTATCCATACAAAAGATAAAAAATACACATTAGGAATAAATAGTAGAATAAAAGAATTTTTATCTCAAGATAAAATAATAGAAGAAAGAATAAATAAAAGAGGGAAAAAAACAAAAAGGGATATTAAGCCATTAATAAAATCAATTATATTATTAAATATTGAAGATAATATTATATCCTTGGAAATGCAACTTGCCACAGGTAGCCAGAACAATGTGAAACCAGAAATAGTAATAAAAAAGTTGGTTAACAATGAAGAAACACCAATTATCTATGATTTTTTAAAAATACATAGGGTGGAATTATTTACAGAAATGAATGGGAAATATATAAGCCCTATTGATTTGTTTAGTGAAAAACCGGGGAGAGAAAATATGTGAAAAGAATAATTATGGATATAAGTAACCAGCAAACCAGAATAGCGTTGACGGAAAATAATATATTGAGAGAATTCTATGTAGGGGGAGAAAATCACAAAAGAATATTAGGTAATATATATAAAGGCAGAGTGGAGAATATACTACCAGGTATGCAGGCAGCCTTTATTGATATTGGAATAGAAAAAAATGCATTTTTATATGTAAAGGATGCAAGCGACTCTATTTCTATACACAATATCCTAAAAAAAGGTCAAGAGTTATTAGTCCAGATAGTAAAGGAACCTATAGCAAATAAGGGGGCTAGAGTTAGTACTAATATTACCTTACCGGGAAGATATATTGTATTATTGCCTAAATTAAACTATATAGGTTTATCTAGAAGAATTATTGAAGAGAAAGAGAGGGAAAGATTAAGAACTATAGCTGAAGAATGTAAGCCGGAAGACATGGGAGTAATAATAAGAACAGAGGCGCAAGACATTGAAAAAGAGAGGATTGTATCTGATTTAAATTTCCTAATTAGATTATGGAAAAAAATAAAAATGAAGGAAAGACTTTATATCGCCCCACGGTTAATTTATAATGAATTAGAACTACCATATAGAATAGTAAGAGATTTATTTACAAAGGAAGTTGATGAATTTGTAATAAATAGTAAAGAACATTATGATAAAGTAATGGAAATGGTGGAACTTATTTCAGCTGATTTAAAAGATAGGGTAAAATACTTTAATTTAACCCATAAACTATTTACCCACTATAATATAAATTCCCAGATTGAACAAATATTTTCTAATAAGGTTTGGTTAAAATGTGGAGGATATATAGTAATTGATCAAACAGAAGCATTAACAGCAATAGATGTAAATACAGGAAAATTTGTTGGCAATTTAAGTTTACAAGAAACTGTTTTAAAAACTAATTTACAAGCTGCCCAAGAGATTGCAAACCAATTAAGATTAAGAAATATAGGTGGTATTATAATTGTAGATTTTATTGATATGAAAGATCCTCAAAATAAATTAATGGTTTTAAACAAATTAGAGGAATGCTTGAAAGAAGATAAAACAAAAACAAATGTCATGGGAATAACACAATTAGGTCTTGTGGAAATAACTAGAAAGAAAACAAGAAAATCAATAGATAGAATTTTTCAACAGCCCTGCCCCATTTGTGGAGGTACTGGCAAAGTAATATCAATGAATACCATTTTAATACGAATAGATGAAATATTAGAGGAAAATGCCAGTTTAAAGTCAGAAAGAAATTTGAAAATTATATCCCACCCACATTTAGCCTTTCGACTAATGGAAAATGAAGATAACATTTTAAAAAGGCTGGAGGAAAAGTATGGTATTAAATTTGAAATTATGCAGGATGAAAAAGCTTTTATAAATCAAATTACGATAACCAGATAATTTATAAATCTTGTTTGACAACCTAGACTTAGTCTGTTAAAATATTTTATTGTAGGTAGCCGCTCAAATCAGGTTAAAATCCGTAATGGTACCTGCCTTGGCGAGACTGGTTAGAGGAGGTGTAGTATGTACGCAATTATTAAAACAGGTGGAAAACAATTCCGTGTTGAAGAAGGTAATGTAATCAATGTGGAAAAGCTTAGTGCTCAGGTAGAAGAACAGGTTGAATTTGATAAAGTTTTAGCTGTTTCCAAGGAAGGCAAAATGGAAGTGGGTACACCACTAGTTGAAGGTGCTAAAGTTATAGGTAAAGTACTTGAACAGGGAAAGGCTAAAAAAATAATTATTTTTAAGTATAAGGCAAAGAAAGATTATAGAAAGAAGCAAGGACACAGACAGCCCTATACAAAGATTTTGATTGAAAAGATAGAAGCATAGGAAAGATTATGAATATATAGGGATTACAAAATAATCCATAGGAGGTGGAATTATGGCTACAAAAAAGGGAGTAGGTAGCTCTAGGAATGGTAGAGATAGTGAATCTAAAAGGCTGGGAGTTAAAAGAGCTGATGGACAATTTGTTCTATCTGGGAATATTTTAGTAAGACAAAGGGGAACTAAGATTCATCCTGGTAAAAATGTAGGGAGAGGTAAGGATGATACCCTATTTGCCATTACTAGTGGAATTGTTAAATTTGAAAGAAAAGGCAAGGACAAAAAACAAGTAAGCGTATATCCACAAGAACAGGAAGCTATTATATAAAATAAAAAACCACTTCAGTTTATCTGGGGTGGTTTTGTAATTATTAAGGATGATAGCAGATTATAGGTTAAATTAGAATAATAATGGTATAATTAGTAAAAATTAATTTGAAAGGTAATGGATAGTTGCTATAATAATACTATATAAAAAATGAATAAAGGTGATTTTATGTTTATAGATAAAGCAGAAATATATGTAAAAGCAGGTAATGGGGGCAATGGCATAGTTGCTTTCAGAAGGGAAAAATTTGAACCTTCAGGTGGCCCTGCTGGGGGTGATGGTGGCAGGGGGGGCAATATTATTTTCCAAGTAGATACTGGATTAAGGACATTAATGGATTTTCGCTATAAAAAGAAATACATAGCCCAAAATGGTCAAGACGGAGGACCAAGCAAAATGACTGGAAAAGACGGAGAAGATTTGATTATAAGAGTTCCTCCTGGTACCATTATCATAGATAAAGAAAGCAGAAGAGTTCTAGCAGATTTAACAGAGAACAATGCCCGAAGTATTTTAGCGATAGGGGGAAAGGGAGGAAGAGGCAACCAACATTTTGCAACCTCTACTAGACAAGCACCTCGTTTTGCAGAGGGAGGAGCAGCCGGTCAGGAAAGAGAAATAATTTTAGAACTTAAACTATTGGCAGATGTGGGTTTATTGGGCTTTCCAAATGTGGGGAAATCCACACTATTAGCCTCTATTACAAAGGCAAAACCCAAAATTGCAAACTATCCTTTTACCACCATAACACCTAATTTAGGAGTGGTAGACTGGAAAAATAGCAGCTTTGTAATGGCAGATATTCCAGGAATAATTGAAGGGGCTCATGAAGGGGTAGGGTTAGGCTATCAATTTTTACGCCATGTAGAAAGAACAAGGTTTTTAATACATATTTTAGATGTATCAGCTTCTGATGAAGATAATACTAGAAATCCAATTGATGATTTTAATAAAATAAATGAAGAACTATCAAAATATAGTCATATACTAGCAGAAAAGAAACAGATCATAGCATTAAATAAAATAGATATTGTATTTGATGAAGAGAAAATCAATAAACTAAAGGCATACTTTGAAAAAGAGGGTTATGAAGTATATCCAATATCAGCTGCAACAAAAAAAGGTTTGGGGAAATTATTAGATAGAACAGTAGAATTACTTGAGGAAATAGAACCACCTCACCTTATAATAGATGAATTTGAACAGGTTTATGAGCCTGAATCGGAAAAAACCTTTACTATAAACTTGATTAATAACGAATATATAGTGGAAGGAAAAGATTTAGAAAGATTGATAGATTCAGTAAACTTTGATGATTTAGATTCAATTAGATACTTTCAAAGAATGCTTAGAAGAAAAGGGATAATAGATGAATTAGAAGACATGGGTATTAAAGATGGAGACATAGTTAAAATACTTGATATAGAGTTTGAATATTTTAGATAAAATGGAGGAAAAAGAAAATGTTAACAAGTAAAGAAAGAGCTTATCTTAAAGGATTAGCAAATAATATACCAGCAATTTTTCAAATAGGGAAAGAAGGGCTAAGCTCAAATTTAGAGAAACAATTACTGGAAGCATTGGAAGCACGAGAATTAATTAAAATAAATGTATTAAACAACAGCCTTTTAGAATCAAAAGAAGTGGGACAAGAACTGGCAAATAATATAGAAGCTGAACTAGTTCAGGTAATTGGGAATAAAATAATAATATATAAAGAGTCAAAAGAAAATCCGAAAATTAAATTATAAATGTGTTTGTCTGAGGTTTTATTAATTGCTAAACAACCCTTTCCAAAATGGAGGAGATTATGAATAACCAAAACAATCAATACAAAAAGCAAATTGGAATAATCGGTGGTACCTTCGACCCAATCCACTATGGTCATCTAATAGCTGCAAGTTGGGCAAGGGAATGCCTTTCATTGGAAAAGGTAATTTTCATGCCCGCCGGTACACCACCCCATAAGCTAAAAAATAATGTATTAGATCCTATACATAGATACAATATGGTTCTACTAGCCATAAATGATCAACCTTATTTTGAAGTTTCTTCCCTGGAAATAAACCGTAAAGGACCGTCCTATACAATAGATTCAGCAAGAGAACTAACAGAAAAGTATCGGGAGGAAAGTACTAGAATTTTATTTATTGTGGGTGCAGATTCTATTTTAGAACTGCATACTTGGAAAGATTATAAGAAATTACTCAGTAAATATTATTTTATTGCAGTTAGTCGGGAGGGTTACGAAAAAAAACAATTTTATAAAAGGATAGAGGAAATCCATAATATATATGGGAAAAGAATATACAATGTAGAGATACCTGCAATCGGAATATCATCTACTAAATTAAGGGAAATGGTAAAAAGTAATAAAAGCATAAGGTATTTACTTCCACCATCAGTAGAACAATATATAAAAGAAAATTCCTTATATAAATAATGGATAATCAATGGGGGAATAAAAATGTTATCCTACCAGGAAATTAATAATATAATAAAAGGCAAACTATCTTATAATCGTTATAGACACACTCTGGGAGTAATTAATTCAGCAGTGGAACTTTCAGAAATACATGGGGAGAATAGAAATAGTGCAAGGCTAGCAGCTTTAATTCATGATATTTCAAAAGACATTGATAATGTTGAGCAGATAAATTTAGCAAATAAATATAAAATTGAAATAGATAAAATTTCAGCAGCCCAACCCTCCTTGCTTCACGGTATAATAGGTTCCTATATAGCCAAAAATAACTTTGGTATAATAGATAGAGAAATATTAAATGCAATAAAGTATCATACAACAGGTAGGGCAAATATGAGTAAGTTAGAAAAAATAATATACTTGGCTGATTATATTGAAGAGGGCCGCAATTTCCCAGGGTTAGATACCATTAGAAGGATAGTTAAAGAAAATTTAGACCAAGCTATGCTATTAGCCTTAGATAATAGTATTCAATATATAATACAAAAGCAGAAATTGATTCATCCCCTTACAATAGAAGCAAGAAATGATATTTTACATAAAATGTACTATAATAATTAAGAGCATAAAAACAAGGAGGAATTTAATGTCAAGTAGTGCAATTGAAGTTTCCAATCAAATAGCATCCTGGATTGAAGAAAGGAAAGGTAAGGACATTCAAATTTTAGATATAAGTGAACTTACCACATTGACAGATTGCTTTGTTCTAGCTAGTGGAACCTCTACCCTTCAAGTTCAATCCATTGCCGGTTTTGTAGAAGAAAAAGCAAAGGAGAAAAATATAGAACTTAGGAGAAAAGAGGGCTATCAGGGTGGAAGATGGATATTATTAGACTATAATAATGTAATAGTTCATATCTTCCATGAAGAAGAAAGAGATTTTTATAATTTAGAAAGACTATGGCTGGATGCTAAGAAAATAGATTTCTATAAGTAGATATTAATAAATCAATCTAGTATTGACTAATATATAGAGGTGTTTTATAATTGAGGAAATTGGGAAAACACAGAGGATTCCACAATTAATTGT
>DUPX01000029.1 GCA_012838085.1 Eubacteriaceae bacterium | reverse complement strand
ATTATGCCTGTTCATATTTTTGGACAACCTTGCAATATGGATGCAATAAATACCATTGCAAAAAAACATAATCTTTATATAATAGAAGATGTTGCTCAAGCAATAGGAGCAGAGTTTAAAGGTGTAAAGGTAGGTACCTTATCAGATATTGCTACTTTTTCATTTTTCCCTACAAAAAATCTAGGCTGTGCTGGTGATGGTGGCATGATTGTAACCAATAATGAGGATTTAGCTACAATCTGTAAAGCTTTAAGGGCTCATGGCAGTGGAGAAAATGGGCAAAAAGCATTCAATATTCTTAATGATATTAAAGAAGTTATTAAAGAAGAAGATGGTAAGGATAATACTGTTTACAATCCCCTAAAATATTATAATTATCTTATTGGACATAATTCTAGATTAGATGAACTACAAGCAGCTATACTTAGAGTTAAGATAAAAGAAATAGACAAATGGAATAACGCCAGAAGGGAAAATGCAAAATTTTATAATAAGAGCTTAAAAGAAACTAGTCTAGTTACCCCATTTGAAGATAATGATGTAAAACATGTATATCATTTGTATATTCTACAATCTGAAAAAAGAGAAGAAATTGTTTCATATTTATCCGAAAAAGGTATAGCTACAGGGGTATATTATCCTGTTCCCCTACATCTTCAAAAAGCATATTTAGATCTAGGATATAAAGAAGGGGACATGCCAAATGCAGAGTTTCTATCTCACAGAACCTTTGCAATTCCAATGTTTGCAGAATTAACAGATGAAGAAAAAGAATATATAGTGAATACAATTAAGGAATTTGGTGAATAAAATGATGGAAAGAGATTACTTCGTCCATGAATCAACGTATATTGATGAACCTTGTGAGATTGGCAAAGATACAAAGATATGGCATTTTTCTCATATTATGATGAATGCTAAGATAGGCAATAGATGTAATATAGGTCAAAATGTTGTTATATCACCTGGGGTTATTATAGGAAATAATGTGAAAATCCAAAATAATGTATCAGTTTACACGGGTGTCATATGTGAAGATGATGTATTTTTAGGTCCCTCTTGTGTATTTACCAATGTAATAAATCCAAGATCTTTTATAGAAAGAAAGGAAGAATATAAAAAAACGATTGTTAAAAAAGGTGCTTCTATTGGAGCCAATGCAACTATAGTTTGCGGATATGATATTGGGAAATATGCATTTATAGGAGCAGGGGCAGTAGTAACAAAGAATGTACCAGATTATGCACTGGTAGTAGGTAATCCTGCTAGAATTATAGGTTATGTTTGCCAGTGCGGGAATAGATTGGAAAAACAAGATAGTATTTATATATGCAATAAATGTGGTAAGGAGTATATAGAAACTAATAATAAAGGTCTTATGCCAAAGGAGTAAAATTTAATGAATCACAAAGAGCAATTATTAGAAAAGATAAATAATAAAACAGCTATAGTAGGAGTAATTGGCTTAGGCTATGTGGGCCTACCACTGGCAGTAGAAAAGGCAAATGCCGGATTTAAAACTATAGGTTTTGATATTCAAAAGGAAAAGGTAAATCTAGTTAATGAAGGTCAAAACTATATAGGGGATGTTGTAGATTCAGAATTAAAAAACCTTGTAAGGGATGGTCTTTTATCAGCTACATCAAATTATTCCTTTATAAAAGATTTAGACTTTATAGCCATATGTGTACCTACTCCCCTAGATAAATACCAACAGCCAGATATATCCTATATAAAATCCTCTGCTATAGAAATATCTAAGTATTTAAAAAGCGGAACAATAGTAGTATTAGAAAGCACAACTTATCCAGGAACTACAGAAGAACTATTACTTCCGATATTGGAGAATGGTTCAGGGTTGAAATGTGGACAAGACTTTTTCCTTGCTTTTTCTCCTGAAAGGGTAGATCCAGGTAATTTAATCTATAAGACTAAGAATACTCCCAAAGTGGTGGGAGGGGTAGGAAAAGATTCTACTGAAATAGCAGCTGCAATGTACAGAGCAGTATTAAATAATGATATTTTTGAAGCTTCATCTCCTAGGGTTGCTGAAATGGAAAAGATTCTTGAAAATACCTATAGAAATATTAATATAGGATTAGCCAATGAAATGGCCATTATATGCCATAAGATGGGGATAAATGTCTGGGAAGTAATAGAAGCAGCTAAGACAAAACCTTATGGATTTCAAGCCTTTTATCCAGGACCTGGTTTAGGGGGACATTGCATACCTTTAGATCCATACTATCTAACATGGAAAGCTAGAGAGTATAATCACCATACCCAATTAATAGAAACCTCAGGTATAATTAATGATAGTATGCCTTATTATGTAGTGGAAAGGACAGGAAAGATTTTAAATAGATTT
>DUPX01000028.1 GCA_012838085.1 Eubacteriaceae bacterium | reverse complement strand
TAGAAGAAGCATTAGATAAGGTCTTTGGCAAAAGCCAGGAGAGCAAACCTGAAGGGGGAGTAGAAACCCCAGAGGGCGAAACTCCACCTATACAAGATTCAACTTTAGAAGAACTTATTCAAAAGGCTAATGAATTATTCAATAAAGCAGAAGAGGCACAAAGACAGGGAAATTGGGCGGATTATGGAAAACATTTAAATCAATTGCAAAATATACTAAAGAGTTTAGAAAAATTCGCAGGAGTAGATAATCAAGAAGAGATAGAACAGATGTTAGAAGAAAATTTACCAGAAGAATAGTTTGAAAAGGGTGAGAGAATAAATTCTCACCCTTGAATACATATTAGGAGGATAATGTGAACTAATTCTAACATAAAATTACCCGTTCCTCCGATGGCATTGATGGATAACACCAGCAATTCATTCAGATAATAAATTCTAAAGCTTGGAAACTCACTTCGTTCAGACAGCCCAAGCTTTTTAACGAATTTATATCTTCATTCATTGGGCATTATAACCATCAGATGCCAAGTCGTCACTTGGTAAATTTATTTATAAGGATTCAGGTAGAGAGACTGCAAAAGAATAAGTATTAAATAAAATTCGACTTTGGAAAGTTTGTTAGAAGAATCCACTAAATAAAAAAATCGTAAAGGCTGGGCTGTTTGAGCGTAGCGAGTTTCCAGCCATATTTTTTTATGGGTGGTAATTCTTCTTCAAACTTTCCAACCGGAGAATTGTTTTAATTTATTCTTGTGGGATTAGTTCGCCTTCTTTATCACAATGCGTATTAGTATTATAATATCTTATAGCAATTTATTTTCTGTATACAGAAGAGAACAACAACCATTTTGCGGAGATATTTTTGTTTTACCGGGTAGAATCCCCGGTAATTTATACTTACTATTAATTCCATTCTATTAAGAGTTCCTTTAATATTTTAGAGGAGTCAAATCTATAATGACCATTAATAAAGGCTTTTTTTAAGTAGTCTTCCTCTCTATTTGGTTGACCGCCATTATGAATAACATAAGGTAGGCCATATCTATTTCTTTTGTCCGAGATAATACCAATATGTTTATCATTATTAAAGATTACTATATCACCTGGTTGCCACTCCTCAAGTTTAGTAATATCAGTAGCTAAGCATATGGCATGTTCTTTAAAGAAGATATGTAGGTTTTTAACCCTTCGAAAATCAATATTTTTATCTTGACGTTTAATATGACTATAAGCCTCTCCCCTTAATTTAATATCAAGATCTACCATTTCACGTAAATTATAGCCGGCATTTTTAAAAGCCCGCCATACAACATCTGTGCAAACACCTATATTCTCAGGTGGAAATCCATTATCCTGGTATTCACCGTTATATTTTGGACGATTTTTAGCATCTTTTCTTGCTCCTAATAAAATATCAGTATAGTCATCTATTCCATTATTATTAAAATCAATACTACTATGAAGGGTTTCAATCCCAAAATCCTTATTGGAATAGGTTTTTTTAGGGAGTA
>DUPX01000027.1 GCA_012838085.1 Eubacteriaceae bacterium | reverse complement strand
TTATCTTTAGTTTTTTAATGATACTCATTGGCTATTTCATAGGGTCAAAATATTTTTCCAAGGTATTAGGTAATAGGGCAACATTTGTATCTGGATTGCTAATGATTGGATTAGGTTTGTCAGAAGCCTTTCTGTGCTAAAAACAGGGTCAGGTGTATTTAACCTGGCCCTATCTATATTAATTTAAACTAGGCAATATTAACAACAGGACCAAAAAGTACAATTATCCATATAGATAAAAAATTACCTAGTGTAAAACTCCTTTGCTAAATCTTCCAAGGCTTTATCAGTCATCCTGTATACAGTCCAATCCTCCATGGAAATTGCACCAATACTCTTATAAAAATCAATAGAGGACTTATTCCAATCCAGACACCACCATTCAAATCTTCCACAATTTCTCTTAAGGGCAAGGTCTGCTAAAAAAGCCAATAATGTTCGCCCATAACCATTACCTCGCATTTCCAGCTTAATATATAAGTCTTCCAAGTAAATTCCCGGTTTGCCCAAAAATGTAGAAAAGTTATGGAAAAATAATGCGAATCCAATAGGCTCCCCATTATATTCCCCGATAATCACTTCTGCAGCCTTTCTGTGAAACAAAGAATCCATTAGGACCTCTTCAGTGGCCACCACTTCATCTAATAGATTTTCATAATCAGCTAATTCCCTGATAAAGTTTAGTATTAAAGCCATATCTGATTTTTCAGCAAAACGGATGGTAAAGTTTTCCTTCTTGGTTTTTATTACTTCCATGATTGTAAAACCTTTCATATCATTTATAAATATCCCTTCTATGACCTATACCAATTATAATTATTATGATTTCCTCGTCATTGATTTCTGCAATTAATCTATAATTACCCACCCTATATCGCCAATAATCCCCTAGGTTTCCTTTCAGTGCCTTTCCAAACATCCTTGGCGCTGATGTCCCCTCAAGGTTTTTCTTTATAAAGCCATATATCAATAACTGTTGATTCTTATTAATTTTTCTAAGTTGTTTAATTGCATTCTTTTCTATAAAAATCCTATATCCCTTTTCCATAAATGGTATATCCCCCTATAAAATTTATAAATCTAGAAGGTCCTTTGTCTCTTCGAGGGTATATAGTTCAATATCATTTTCTTTTTGTCTTCTTCCCTCATAGTCAAGTATGGACTTAAGGTCAATCTCATCCTCAATCTTTTCCTCTAAAGCTTTTTTAAATAATGTAGATAATGGAATCCCATGTAGCTTTGCATATTCAGTAAAAATCTTTTCCTCATCATTATTAAATCTAATAGTTATAGTGCTCATGAAATCACATCCTTTTTATTAATTGTATCACAATGTGTCACAAAGGTAAATATAATTATCCACTACCTATTACTCATATATCCCCAAATAGCATGGTCTAAAGATCGACATGTTATATTAGGATTTCTTTCTCTTAGAATGTCTACACATGACTTGAACAGTTCCTCTATTTCAATTTTTGATAAAGTCTTTCCAGTAGCTTCTTCCAAGAAATTAATAATATGCCTATCAGGTTTTACCTTATTATCATCCCCAGTCAGCATGAAAAAATAGTTCAATGATATACCACTGGCTTGACCCTTAATAGATTTTATTTGATTCTGTATATTTACATCATCATGTAGTTTAGGAATATCCCTAAAAGAACCGATATTATTATGGTGAAGAATACTTGCCCACTCCCACACCGCCTGTGCCTTTAATATTCCATTTCTAGTAGAAGTCCTTTGCCTATTTTCAAATAGGTCCTCTGCCATTTCTAAATAGGTCAATCCCTCCAAAATCCTTAAAAAATCCTCAACCCTATGTTCATCTTTTATATCAATAGGCAAAGATCCATACCTTCTATACATCTTTAGACCGTTCTTCAGGCAATATCTTTCCACAGTCTTTTTAGTGCTGGCATATCTAGCCCCTATAGAATAAACAGCATCTATAATACAAAAAACTATACTATTATAATAGTATCCTTCAGATAACCTGATATCCCCAATATCTATTGTGTTACAGATATAATCCAAAGTCTCGTTTACCTTATTCATCTTCATTCCCCCTTAATATTCTTTGTATGTGTCAAAACCTCCGTCCCGGTGACATATCTGTGTCAAAACCTCCGTCCCAGTGACACATTATCATATAAACTTTTCGAATTTTGCAGCATAATCTGTTTTATTTGGTGTATGTAACTCTAAAAATCCCAATGCTATACTTTTCATATCGCCATCCTTCAGTGAAAGATTTTCTGATGCTTTATCAGTATCCTTGATAAACCTTATTAATTGATCTGCCCTTATAACCTTGTCTTTTACATCTTTTTTAGCATATCTAGCATTTAAAATTGTCTTAGGATTTGCCAATACTACAATACTTTTATAATTATCATTAAAATACTTTTCAAAGAAGAATTTTGTAAAAACATTGGTTTTAGACTTTTTCTTAATTTGTTTTATCACTTCTAAATGTCTTTGATTTTGAGTTATTGGAGAATAAATACCCTCTCTTATCTTTCTACCACCAAATACAAAATCTCTGATGAAGTTCCCATCTCTATCTATGGTAATGTTCCCAATTAAATTTTTACATTCAATGACATAGATTACTTTCTTTGTTACAACAATATAATCAATTTGGGCTGATAGATCTTCTAGCTCTAAATGAATATCATGTAAAATATACATAGGCATACCGCTATTAGATAATTCAAAAGCTATATTTTTTTCCCCTATTAATCCATAGGTAACAAGTCTAATTTCCAATTCAATCTGGCTTTTGGTTTTTCCAGTAGCATCCTTATATAATTCTTTTAACCTTGATAAATATTCCTCTGCATCACTTGTGTCTTTTAAGAATATAGGTTTATTTGACTTATTAAATAATGCCATAGCAACACCACCCTTTTATCTAAAGTACAAGATATTGTTTATTCTATTGGTTACAAATACATCCTATAATTTCTGTTTTTCATCCTATGCTTTGCAACCTCTTTATGTCATTACATTGTTTATAGCTCCATCCCATTCAAAATATCTCTTAAGGTCTTTAATTCCTCCTTGGATAGTGTTATTCCCTTCCCCATTTTTTCATGGTTCGGTGCCCAATCCCTTAGGTCATACTTAGGAGCCCTATCATTCCAACTGATAAGATTTAATTCCTTTGTCCATCCCTTGGGTGAATCAGAAAGTCCCCCTATTTCTTCTATGATATCGTATTTAATGTTTGCCATACTGCTTACCCCCTTATTCCTATAATATAAACTAGGCATATTCTTTTTATATTGTCTCCATAATATCTAGTAATTCTTGATAATTATTAACATCATGGTATTTAACCCCTGATGTAGATATTTCATTAAACAGCTTTTTGGCACAAGTTATCTTTGCCTTTTCAATATCATCTGTCCGTATGATTGCACCAAATTTTGTAGACTGCATACTCCCCTTT
>DUPX01000026.1 GCA_012838085.1 Eubacteriaceae bacterium | reverse complement strand
AATTAATTTTAATTGTTTATTATATAAATCTTTTTTTATGGATGTATATGGTAAAAAACCAATTCCATGACCATTTAATATAGATGATTTTATTGATTCAGCTGAATCACTATTAAATAATATTTTCAAATCATCAATACTAGAGCCCATTCCCTCTAGCCTTTTAGATATTGTGTTAATCAAGTGGGTCTTATTATTTAGGAGTAGAAAAGGATAATTCTTTAATTCATCAAGGGATATTTCATCTGCTATTTGGTAGTTTGGTGAAGATACTAAAACAAATCTATCCTTACCTATATTATTATATAAAAGGCCCTTGTTCTTTGGCTTACTATATATCACCCCAAGATCACAAATATTATTCATAACATTTTCCTCTATTAAGTCAGATTCATTGGAATTAAGTTCATAATTATAGGCAGGATATTTATCCTTTACTATATATATGACACAGGGCAATGAATAGGTAGCAATAGACCAACAGGCTTCTATCTTAATATTTTGCTCCCCTTCATCCTTTAATTGCTCCATCATTGTATTATAGGTTCTTAATATATTATCGGTGTATTTTAAAACTATCATTCCCTTATCTGTTAGTTCAACACCTTTATTGCTTCTTTCTAATAATTTATAACCAAGATTATCTTCAAGTTTTGATATCTGCTGACTTAAAGCCGATTGGGATATATGCTCGCTGTTAGCAACCTTAGATATATTGCCAGCAATGGCTACCTTATAAAAATAATCTAGGTACTGTATATGCATTATAATCAGCTCCTTCTATATCAGTATTAGTAATTATACCATAATAAAATTAAAACAAAAAATTAAGCCTTTGCTATAAAAAACTTTCTACAATTAAGTTTTTATGCCACTTATGTTATAATCATACTATCTATATAGTTATGGGGTGTTAGTGTGAATTCTAATAAACCAAAAAGTCAAATATTCTATGGTATTATTATATTTGTTTTAATTATAATTCTGGGATTTTACCTTTTAACAATTTCTATAGATCTTAGTTTTTATTGGATTACAGGTATAGCCCTTGGATTTATCCTTCAAAAGTCGAGATTTTGTTTTACTGCAGCCTTTAGGGACCCTTATTTAATAGGTGGAGCTTCATTAACAAAAGCCATATTGATTGCACTTGCCATCACCACCATTGGCTTTACTGCTATTAAATATGGCGCCTATATAAATGGCAATACCATACCAGGACAAAATTTTATCGGCGCTATAGGAATAGAAACTATAATAGGGAGTTTTATGTTTGGTATAGGCATGGTTATTGCTGGCGGTTGTGCATCTGGTTCATTAATGAGGACAGGAGAAGGCTTCCAAATGCAATTAATAGCTCTTATATTTTTTATAATAGGCTCTCTATGGGGAGAACATGACCTGCCCTGGTGGCAAGAGAGATTTTCCTCCTTCAGCCAAGGGGTTTTTCTGCCAGATGTCTTTGGGTGGTTTGGCGCTCTAATATTACAATTATTATTTATAGCTGTGCTATATATTCTGGCGGATATGTGGGAAACAAAGAAAAGTAAAGATTTTTAATTATTATGGGGGTATATAATTGAACTTAAATGATAATAAATTTTATCAACAATGGTTTAAAAATTCTTGGTCCTATGTGACAGGGGCTATACTTTTGTCCTTATTACAAATTGTTACCTTATCAGTGATAGGTGAACCATTAAAGATAACTTCTATTTTTATTTATTGGGCAGGATGGGTATTTTCTGCCTTGGGTGCTGATGTTTCCAGTTGGAAAATGTTTTCTTCTCCAGAGGCCCAGGCAACACTACAATCAAGCTTTTTAACTAATCCTATATCCGTGAGAAATATAGGAATAATTATTGGGGCACTGCTGGCATCATTATTAGCATCCCAATTTAAAATAAGAAAAGTAAAATCCTATAAGCAGGTTATTGCAGCTATTATTGGAGGTTTATTGATGGGATATGGTTCAAAAATCGCCTTTGGCTGTAATATAGGGGCCTTTTTTAGTGGAGTTTCTTCCCTATCCCTTTCAGGCTGGCTCTTTGGGTTATTTATGTTTTTTGGAGCCATCATCGGAAGTAAATTATTGATAAGATTTTTATTATAATAGCCTATAATACAACTAAAATTCATATAGGGATATGGGATAATCTTATAAGTATTCTTTATTGTCTAGAATATGGGGTATGGGTATGTTAACCTTAACCATACAAAGAACCAAGAGGAATATACTCTATACACCAATCCAGAAATATACTAATTATTATTCTTCTATTTGGCTATTGATGATTTGTAAAATCTCCTCTTTAATCTCAAAATACTCATCAGAATGAATAGTATATTTTGGGTTTTCAAATAATTCATGGGTAAAGGCTACATTAAATTCCTTAATAATTTTGCCTGGCCTTTTTGACATTACCACTATCCTAGTGGCCAGTTTTAAAGCTTCATCAATATCATGGGTTATTAAAAATATAGTACTATTATTTTCTTTCCATATATCCCTTATTAAAATCTGCATATTTACCTTGGTGAGGGCATCTAATGCCCCTAAGGGTTCATCCATCAATATTACCTGGGGATAATTGGCCAGCACCCTTGCAAGGGCCACCCTTTGTTTCATTCCCCCTGAAAGCTCAAAGGTGTTTTTTTCACCAAATCCAGAAAGCTTTACCTGTTCTAAGAAATGGTCCTTAATTTCCTTTATCTCATCTTCGGGCAGACCCCTCATTCTAGGCCCAAACTCAACATTTTCCCTTACATTCATCCAAGGATAGAGAGTAGGAGATTGAAACACAACCCCCCTATGCCAATCCGGTCCTGTAATGGGTTTACCCTCCATAAGACAACTTCCCCTTGTAGGTTTTATAAACCCAGCTATTATATTTAATAATGAACTTTTCCCGCAGCCAGAGGGACCTAATAGACATAGGAATTCCCCTTGCCTTATCTTTAAATTAATTCCATCTAATGCATGGATTGAATTATTTTTCATACCATATTCTAAATGTAAATCTTTAATATCTATTAAAGACTTCCTATCTTTCTTAGTCATTATCTTAGACCTTTCTAAAAGTAAAATTAGTTTTTATTAAGTATTTCTAAAGCTTTTTCTATATATAGTGGATTCACAAACTTATTAAACTCTTCTAAAGAAGGAGAATTGTCAATAGAGCCCTGATCTAATAAAAAGTCAGAGGTGTCTTTCATAATGCTTCCAAAGGCTCCTGGAGCATCAGAAGACCCAAAATAATCACTTCCTAATAACTCTTCCGGTTTTAACCATAAAGAGCCCTGCATTTGTAGCAAAGCATCTTCCTTACTTATTCCTAATTGTTCAGCTACTATAGTTGCTGCCTTATTAGGGTCCTCCCTATAGATATTGGCTCCTTCTGTAAGGCAGGCAATAAAAGATGCTACCAAGTCAGGATACTTATTTGCAAATTCTTTCCTAACCACATTCACATTTGCAGTGATAAAACCTTTCTTAATCATATCTTCACTGGAAACAAGGATTTCTCCACTTTCTAATAATTTTCCCAGGGAAGGCTGCCAAGTATAAGCTGCACTAATATCTCCTCTCTCCCAGGCTGCAACAATCTCAGCAGTTTGCATATCTAAAAGCTGAACCTTATCTTCAATACCTGCTTCCTTAAGGATATTTAATAATATATAGTGGGAAGTGGATGCAAAAGGGGTGGCAATCTTTTGTCCCTCCAAGTCCTCTATCCTATTAATACCAGAATTATTCTTAACTGCTAAAGCTTCTATTTCCCCTAAGACTTCGTGAATCCAAACCATCTCCACCTTTAATTCTCTTGATAAGGCAATAATTGCATTGGTATTACCCATGGTGGCAAAGTCAATACTTCCAGAGGCTAAAGCCTTATTGGCATCTACTCCTGAATCAAAGACAATAAAATTGGTTTTAATCCCCTTATCTCGGAAATATTTATCAAAAAATCCTTCAGCTATTGCTATGGTTTCTTCATTTGGCACCCTTAAAATTCCGAAATTAACCTCCTGGGGATATTCTTCTCCAGCATCCTTATCTTGATTGTTACCACAACCAATTAAGGTAGAGGATAATATTGCTATTAATAATAAAATTAAAATTCTTCTTAGAAAACTCAACATAAATCTACCTCCATTTTATACATGGCCCTTCCAATATACAATCTTCTTTTCTAAGTATCTAAGACCATAGTCAATCAAAATCCCTGTCAATCCCATTATCAATATTCCTACTATTATTACATCACTTTTTAAAAAATTAGAAGCATCCAGCACCATCCAACCTATACCAGAGGTTGCCGCTATCATTTCAGCAGAAACAAGGGTGGTATAGGATACCCCTACTGCAGTTCTTATTCCGGTAAAAATTTCAGGCAAGCAAGCCGGCAATACTATTTTAAAAAATATCTTCTTAGAATCTGCCCCTAAGGATTTTGCACTTAATATATAGTCCATATTAATCTTTGTAACAGCAGAGACACAGGCAATATATATTGGAGCAAAACCTGCCAAATACAATAATACAATCTTAGAGGTATTATCAATTCCAAACCAAAGTATCAGCAGAGTATAATAGGCAAGTGGAGGCAAGGGACGGTAAAACTCCACTATAGAATCTATAATAGCCCTCACCCTTCTAGAGTAACCGCTTAATAAGCCTAAAGGTATTGCTGTTATAATTGCTAAAACTAGGGCGATAAATAATCTCTCAAAACTGGCCAACAAATGAATAATTAAGGGAATACCATTATACCCCTTATTTAAAATATAGATAAAGGTGGTCCAAACCTTATAAGGGGATGGCACCAAGGTAGAAGTAAATATTTCTAATTTGGTTATTATATACCAGAAACTTAAAATAATCGTCCAAGTTATAATAGTCAAAATAGTACTCATTTTAAAATTTTTAAATATCCTTTTTATCATAAATATCACACTACTTATAAAATAAATATTAGGCTCTTTTCATATTATATATAAACTATATTATCAGCTCAACAAAATTAAATAAATACATATATCGTTATTAAAGCCATCAAGTTTACACCCGATGGCTTAATATAGATAAATAGCTTTACTCAAAATTATAATCAGTAACAATCTTATCTCGGCCAGTTATCTGGTCATTATAGTATTCATAATTGCAAATACCTAAATAGGAGCCAGAGATATTAAACACATTTTCAAATCCTCTATGCTGTAAAGCCATAACAGCATTATAACTTCTTTGACCAGATCTACAGTGTAGGTAAACAGGTATATCCTTAGGTATTTCATCTATTCTTTGTCTTAATTCACTTAGGGGAATATTAACAGCATTGATTAAATGACTTTCTTCATATTCATCCCTTTCCCTTACATCAATGATATAAGCATTCTTTTCTACTAATTCCCTTACCTTTGTAACTGGAACCTGTCTGTATACACCATTTAATATATTTAAAGCTACAAGTGCAGCGTGATTTACAACATCTTTGGCAGTCCCATGTAGGGGAGCATAACATAATTCTAATTCTTTCAAGTCCTCTAAGGTACCATCCATCATAATCAAGGTGGCAATAACATCTATCCTCTTATCCACATTTCCTTTGCCAATCCCTTGGGCACCTAAAATTCTTCCTGTAGGAACCTCGTAGATTAATTTAAAGTGTAATGGATTTGCATTGGGCATTAGTCCCACCTTATCCCCTGGAATTACATAAACAAAATCATAATTATATCCTTCTTTTTTTGCTACTTTTTCATTAAGCCCTGTACTAGCTGCATTTATATCAAAGATTTCAACAACTGAAGAACCTATTACCCCAGTATTTCTATGACATTTTCCATAGATATCATCAGCAGCTGCTCTAGCCTGTCTTTGGGCAGGACCAGCTAATGCAAGTTTAGATTTAGAATGGGTCAATCTATTAAAGATTTCAATAGCATCCCCAACAGCATGGATATGCTTATCACTTGTTCTATAGTTATGGTCAACTAAAATACCACCAGTTTCTCCTATTTCTAATCCAGCACTTTTGGCTAATGAAGTTTCAGGTCTAACTCCTATGGCCATTACCACTCCCTGTACCTCTACCTTTCTTCCAGAAGCAAGTACAATATGGTCATCACCAATCTTTTGAACTCCATCATTTAAAATCAAATTAACTCCATTATCTATCATGGCTTTATGGAGAAGTTGAGCCATATCCAAGTCAAAAGGTGCCATAATTTGGTCCATTGCCTCTACTAGGGTAACATTGTAGCCAGCCTTAGCTAGATTACCTACCACTTCCACTCCAATAAAGCCTCCCCCGATTACAGCCACATCATTAATCCCAGGAGTCTTTAAGAACTTATTTAGCTTTTCTATATCCACCACATTTCTAACAATAAAAACATGAGAATCCTTTGCCCCCTCAATCTTTGGTACTATAGGGTTGGCTCCAGTGGATATTACCAATTCATCATATTCTTCTTCATAAATTTCCCCAGATACTAAATTCTTAACAACAATGGTCTTTTCTTCCCTATTGATTTTTATTACTTCATTATGAACTCTAGCCTCAATATTATATTGACTTAAGAATTCCTCCGGTGACATTAATACTAAGTCTTCACTGCTTTCTATCATACCACTTAGGTAAAAAGGTAGAGAACAGTTTGAAAAGGATACATGAGGGCCTCTTTCAAACATTATGATTTCAGCAAATTCATCTAATCTTCTTGCCCTTGCTGCTACAGAGGCTCCCCCAGCAACTCCTCCGATAATTAAAATTTTTTTGCCCATTTTATTTTCCTCCTCTTAAATAATATTATTTATACCATCTTTTTGTCATGTCTATTAGGTGGAACAGTATTTACCTTCCCTGCTAAAACCTTTAGTGCAAAGATACCTCCTAAGGCTAAAAATATAAAGTATACCCAACCTGCTAATGAAAAATTGCCAATTCCTGAATACAATGCACCTACATTACATCCCCCAGATAATCTGGCCCCAAAGCCCATTAATAATCCTCCAAAAGCATAAAACAATCCATCTTTAACTTTAAAATCAAAATCAAACTTAAATCTACCTGCCAATAAAAAGGATATAGCCGCCCCTAACAGAATTCCTAGATTTCTCATACCTACAGTATCCTTTAACAATCCATTGTTAACAGTATTTACTGTGGTTTGAAAGGCTGGAGAAGTAAATTTAACCCCTAAGGATTGTAAAAAACCTACCCCCCAATTAGTAAAACCTGCGGTAATACCCCAGCTATGGCCAGTTGTTAATTGGATAATTGCAAATAATATTGCTAAAATAATTCCACCCTTTAAAAAACTCCATCTTTCTACAAAGACTTTATGATAAATATTAGCTTCTTCCTTAGGTAAAGACTTTTCTATAGTTTCATAGGTCAATTCCTCATAAAAACCTTCCTTTTTTCTAAAGGCTTCGTATTTTTTAGTCAATATAAATAATCCAAATAATATTAATAAAGATAATAAAACTGATCCTATATATCCTATCACATCTGGTAAATATACTTTTATACCTATCTTTCCTAGGGCAGAATTGTCTAATAATCCTTTTATCACTAGTCCAGGTAGCGTACCGATAATGAAAAAAATTAATGCAATAACAGCCCTAATGGCACCTTCTCCCATATCAGTTAAGGTTCCAGAAGCACATCCCCCAGCAATCATCATGCCAATACCAAACAAAAATCCTCCTAATATGGTGGATATATTTAAAAAGTGTACTGAAGATAGGCCGGGAATGGGTGCTCCCTTAGCTGCAGCACTCATATGAATAATTGCAGAAAGTACAATGGTAATGCCAAACATTACAATCAATGCTTTACTAAGGCTGCCTTCCCCAGTAATATAAATCCTCTTTATTCCCCCTGCAAATCCATATCTAGAGCGGGTCAAAGTATAACCTAGGGCTACACCAGTAAATAAAAATATAGCTGGTTTTCCACCAATATATATGCCTAAAGCCACAACAAGGGCTAAGATAATGAGTCCAATAATTGTTTGGGATTGGTTTATTTTATAATTAAACGGCATATCATAATCTCCCTTCTTTGAAATCTCCTAAAATTCGTTAAACATAATACCCTAAATATATTAAATACAAACCAAAATCCTCCAGAAATTCGTTAGAAAAAATACAATAGAGCCTACAGAAAATACAGTTAAAAGTCATGGTTTGATAATATCAAACCATGACTTTTATTAATATAAAATTATTCTGTTACTACAGGAAAACCTTCCTTTAGCCATCCACCATTCATTCCACCAGACATTCCTAAAGCATCAAATCCTAATAGGTGTAGAATAGCATTTGTTTGGTCAGCTGTTTGACCGGAATAGCAAATTACTATAATTTTTTTGTCCTTTGGAAGATCAGCAAAACCTTTTTCCATTCCTTGGCCAAAAGGCAGATTGATTGCACCTTCAATATGGCCTTCTTTATAATCTTTTTCCTGTCTAATATCTAATAATACAACACTTTCATCTTTAGCATCTACAAATTCTTTTACATCTGCAGGCTTAATCTTATGATTTCCTTCTGCAGCATAAAATTTGGTAATACCTTCTACTATTTCATCAGCTATTTGATTATTTACTTCTGGAAATTCATTAGCTTCAGTTTCTAGGGCATCTTCAAATCCTTCAACTTGAGAAATCCCACCATTAAATCCAGATGTGATATTAATCGCGTCAATTCCTGCTACCCTTAATAGAGCAATTGTTTGGGAAGCAGTCTGACCACTATAGCAATAAACATATACAGGTTTATCAGTAGGAATTTTGCTTAGATTATCACTAATGGCAGTGCCATAAGGTAAGTTAACAGCGCCTTTAATATGTTCTTTAGCATAGTCTTCAGCAGTTCTGATGTCTAAAATATAGCCATCTACCTTATCTTCTAATACCATATTTATAAAATCCTCTGCCCCTAGCATATTACTGCTGGTCATGTTGGCAAAATAATTCATTGCTGCAGTTTCTAGAACATTTTCTTCAACCTGATCCTTATCGCCATTTTGTTCACCTTGCTCTACTTCTTTTCCATCATTACTAGCTGGTTGACCACTACAGGCAGTAAATGTAATGGTTATCACAAGCAATAAAACAAAAAATAAAGCTAAAATTCGTTTGTTTTTTAACATCAAGGTTCCCCCCTAAAATTTGTGTTATTTACTTAACAACTACATTGTAACAAAAATTTAACACATTCAGTTCTAAGAAAACACGATACTGTATTAGAGTTTTCAATAGCAGGGTAAGAATAAAAGGGAGGCCTTAGACCTCTCAATGGTAAAAACAATAATGCCTTATAAATTTTAAATATGATTTTGGTAGGGGATTAGCAGTGTTGGCCCGCTGACCCTATATTCATACCTAAACCCTTTCGGGAGACCAATGATCTCCCCTACAAAAACCTTCTGTTCCCCAACATCTAACATCTAGCATTTTATATTATGGTTTGGGTAGGGGCTAGCAGTGCTGGCCCGATGACCCTATATTCATACCTAAAACTTTTCGGGAGATCAATGATCTCCCCTACAAAACCTTTTCTGAACCCCAACTTCTGACCTTCATATTATTGGTTTGGTAGGGGCTAGCATTGCTGGCCCGCTGACCCTAAATTCATCTCTAAGAATGATTCTATAAATAATACTTATCCTCATTCCACTTTAAAGGGTTCGTATCAATGTAATTCCATATTTCCTCATATTGCTTTTCATTTCTTATAATCTGATCATAAAAGGACCTTTGCCAAATTGAAAAACCCACTTTTTTTGTAATTATTCCTTTAAGTTGCTGAATTACTCTAGGTACGGAAGGTGATTTAGGCATTTCCCCCTCCAATACCAAAATTAAATGTATATGGTTAGGCATAATTACATACTTATGAACTTTTACATTCTTATAATGATTATTAATATCGTTTATTCCTCGTTTTATTATTTCACCTATGTTAGTTAACACCAAATCACCTATACCAAAATTAATGATATATTCTTCTTCCCAAAAAAGATTTTCCCTATCCTTCGTACATATAGTTATAAAATAATACCCATTTTGAGAGTAATCATAATCCTTTATCCTAATATTTTTTCTTTTTGGTAGTTTTTCCATATAATCACCCTTTAATCATAAGGTATACTAAGATATTTGGTAGGGGCTAGCAGTGCTGGCCCGCTGACCCTAAATCCACACCTAAATTCTCTCGGAAGATCAATGGTCTCCCCTACAAAACCTTTTCCCACTTCCATTTCTGACCTTCTCACCTCTGCCTTTATGCTGTCCCCTACCGGGGGTTTTGTTTTTTTATTCTGAGCCCGCACGACTATGGAGCAGGAGTGTCGTTTCCGTCCCCTATCGGGGGTTTTGTTTT
>DUPX01000025.1 GCA_012838085.1 Eubacteriaceae bacterium | reverse complement strand
ATATACTTCTCTGATGGCCCTTCCTGCTTCACAATCAACATCTACAGCGGTTTTACCTTGATTTGTAGCCTGTACGGCCTTATAATCATAAGGTATTTTACCAACCAAAGGTATATTATTATCAATACAAAATTGCTCTATTTTATGGGAATTATCTATATTGGTATTAAATTTATTTATACATACTGCTATTTTTGTTCCCAGGCCCTTAGCAGTTTTTATTATTCTTTCCATATCACTAATCCCTGAAATAGATGGTTCAGACACAATCAATGTTAAATCTGCGCCACTTAAAGATGCTATTACAGGACATCCTATCCCTGGTGAGCCATCTATTATGGCCCAATCTACTTCCTTTCCTGCTACCTTCATTGCCTTTTTAACTTCTGTGACTAATAGTCCAGAATTACCGCTCCCCATTTTAAGCTGGGCAGTGGAGAATACAGTATCATCTGCATAAAGTTGTAAGTCTCCTGCTATTGCTGGATATAGATTAATAGCATTCACAGAACAAACCATTTCACATACTCCACAACCTTCACAGCCAAATTGATTTACCTCATACTTCTTATCCTTTACATTAATTGCATCAAATCTACATTTTTGCCTGCATATATCACATCTAATACATAGTTTAGTATCTATTCTAGCCTTAGGTAAACCATAGTAATCTTCATGTTCAGCCTCTACCTTTTGATTCATTATTAGATGTAAATTTGGAGCATCTATATCGCAATCTGCATAAGCTTTAACATTTGATAACTTAATAAAAGAGCTGGCAATAGTAGTCTTTCCTGTTCCTCCCTTCCCACTAAGGATTAATAGTTCTTTCATCCTGTACCTCCTCGTACAACTTTTCTAATATTGAGGAAAATATCTTTTTATAATAGTTTCCTTCTTTAACAGCTATTTTCCCATTAGAATTTATTTTCCCTAGATTATTGTCAAAGGGTATTTTCTCCAAAATCATTATTCCCTTTTCTTTACAGAATTCTGTTACAGGATT
Organism: Eubacteriaceae bacterium; assembly: GCA_012838085.1. GTDB lineage: Bacteria > Bacillota > Clostridia > Eubacteriales > Garciellaceae > DUPX01. The sequence continues at coordinate 16,427 of DUPX01000025.1, read as the reverse complement.
ATCATCATTAATCCACTTATTAATCAAAACTCCATGGGGTTTTTTAAATAAGTTTACTAAATTAAATACCATTTCAAGATTATGTACTCCGAATAAGGTTGGTTCTGCAACAAGCAAACAATAGTCAGCATCCTTAATACTTTCCATTACAGTACAAGCACTCCCTGGTGGACAATCAATAAATATATTGCCTCTATAGTTTTTCACATCCTTTAATAACCCATTAATTATTGGTACACCAGAGGCTTCACCTGGATTGAGTATTCCTATATTTACATTAATCTGTCCCGACAGTCCCCTTTTTATCTCTCCAATTTTCCTATCTTCCTCCCTAAGGGCATTTTTAGGACATACTATCATACAGCCTCCACAGGAATGACATATTTCCTTAAATATTAAAAGCTTGTCCTTAATATAAGCTATGGCATTAAATTTGCAAAAATCAACACATTTTCTACAACCGTTGCAAAGAGCATTATCTACTTCTGGGTATTTAACTAGTACATCCTCTGATACTACAGCTTTAGGTTTAAAGAATAAGTGACCATTAGGTTCTTCCACATCACAATCTATATATGTAGATTCTTCAGAAATAGATGCAAGATTAACAGATACTAAAGTTTTGCCAGTGCCCCCTTTGCCACTAAGGACTGCTACTATCATAATTATTTTCCTCCATATTCATGAAATCCCGGGTGTATATCACCTAATATTTCTAACTTGTTTTCTAAAAATTCTTCAATATTATCCTTTATAGAATTATTAATAGTTTTATAGATTTTTATATTGGCAGCATTTATTACATCCGCTGCATTTTGACCGCATCTAGGTGTAATTAATCCATCTACTTTGTTATCTACTACTAGTTGGGCTGCTTTAATTCCAGCTCCTCCCCTGCTATCAGCTGCGTTATTTTTTATAAAACTACTTGCCTTTGTTTCAGTGTCATATACTAAAAAAAATGGTGCCCTGCCGAAGGATTTACAAACCTCACCATCTATTGATTTTTTCTCCACAGGGATTAAAATTTTCATTAGAAAACCTCCTTCCATTAGTTAAACTTTTTATAAACTATTATTCACTTTCCTCTAGGTTTTTATTTTTACCAAACCTATGCTTACAGCCTGCCCCCATACAGGATTTTGTAAAACCATTACATAGCTTGTAGTCTCCACCTTCAATTCTTATTGGCTTACCTTCCACTAAAGACTTGGCAATAATACTTCTGGCTTGGCTATAAATTCCTTGGACGGTAGTTCTACCAATATTCATTTGTTTTGCACATTGATCCTGGGTTAATCCTTCAAAATCAATTAATCTTATAGTTTCATATTCATCCACAGTCATAATAAGAAAGTATTTATGTTTTCCCCTGCCATTTAATGGTCCAAAGCTATCAGATAATGGCAATCCACATACCCTCCTATATTTCCTTGGCCTAGACATATTATCACCTTCTATAATTACAAAAGTAGTAGGAGTACCTAAAGAAAATCTAGTTAAACTTTAGAGTACCCCTCACCTTTGTATATTTTAGGGAAGATTAGCAAATAGCAACTAATTATCAGAAAGTTCTTCTAGCTCTCTATCAATATCTTCTAGTCTATTTTCTAATATCTTTTTTTGTTTTTCTAACAATTCCTTTTGGGAACTATATTGGGTCTGAGCACTTCCATATCCAATACCTAATCCTCTACCAAACCAAAGTCCTCTGCCAAAACCTCGCCTGCAGGCATATCCTAATCCAAGACCAATACCAAAGCCTGCACCATATTTAGCAATATCAGCTCCTGAGCATGGGCCTAATCCCCTGCCAGTCAATGCTCCCCGTCCTAATGGGCCACTTCCATCTCTTCCAGGCATAATTTCACCTCCTCCATATGTTATTGACATATGTCATTTATTATCTTTATTATATCCGTTTATTGACATATGTCAATAACTTTATAATAGATTAATTCATTATAATTTGGGTAAGTTTATACAATATGATTCTAATAAAAATATTTAGGAGAGTGTCATCTATGTTAGGAGAACTATTGTCCACAAATGGATTAAGTATAATTTTAGTATTTCTAGAAGGAATCATTTCCTTTTTTTCCCCTTGTATAATACCTTTAATTCCTGTTTATATCAGCTACCTTGCAGGTAGTGCAGAGTATATTGATGAGCAAGGCAATATATCCTATAAAAGAAAAAAAGTGTTCTTTCAAACTTTATTTTTTGTTTTAGGTATCTCTACTGCTTTTTTTCTCCTAGGCTTAACCTTTACCACCTTAGGTAATTTCTTTCAGGGAAATAAAGTATTATTTACAAGGATAGGCGGTATTATAATAATTGTTTTAGGATTATTCCAACTAGGGATTTTTGAATTTAAATTTCTTAATAGGGAAAAAAGGTTTAATCTTAATATAGGTAAAAACGAAACAAATCCACTTATAGCCTACGTCTTAGGTTTTACTTTTAGCTTTGCTTGGACGCCCTGCGTTGGTCCTGCCTTGTCTTCTGTTTTAATTCTAGCTTCCGGGGCAAGTAAAGCCTTTTGGGGTAATTTATTAATTCTAGTTTATGCTATAAGCTTTATAATACCCTTTCTATTACTAGGATTATTTACTACCCAGGTGTTAAATTTCCTAAAAGATAATCAAAAGCTTCTTAAACACACTGTGAAAATTGGAGGAGTATTACTTATAATAATAGGAGTAATGACCTTTACTGGTTGGCTGAACAATATTTCTGGTTATTTGAACACACCACCATCAACAAATGAAAACACCAGTCCTCCTGTTGAAGATAATGAAGAGAAAAGTAGTGATAAGATAGCCCCACCTGCCATTGATTTTACCTTAAAAGATCAGTACGGGAATAGCCATACCCTTTCAGATTATAAGGGAAAGGTAGTTTTTCTGAATTTTTGGGCAACCTGGTGTCCACCCTGCAGAAAGGAGATGCCAGATATAGAAGACCTCTATCATAACTATAATCTTAATAAAGAAGATGTAGTAATATTAGGTGTATCCAGTCCAAAAAGTGATATTAATACCAATACAAGGGAAGTAAATAAAGAGGGAGTCTTAAAGTTTATAAATGAAAATGGCTACACCTTCCCCATATTATTTGATGAAACTGGGGAAGTTTTTAGTGCCTATGGTATTTCATCCTTACCAACTACCTTTATGATAGATAAAGATGGTAATATATATGGATATGTTCCCGGTATGCTCACAAAAGATATGATGAAAAACATAATTCAAGATACCTTAAGTTCTACAAAAAATGAATAAAAAATGCGTCTTCAATGACTTGATGGAACTACTAAGGGATCAGCTAAATTTAGCAGGCTAAATTAGCTGCCTACTTATAGGAAATCTAGGTGCCTTTCGACGGTTTTCAACCTGAGCACCCTCCTAAATTTGGCAGGGGATACTCCCCCTGCAACACCTGCTTATTTAATATAAAAACAGGAATTTCCTATTAAATAAAAAAGGAATATGAGAATTTATTCCTCATATTCCTTTATGCTATATTATAATATTTATAGCATTAAACTTCCGATATTTTCATCCATCATTCGTCTTAAAATTTGTCTTAGATGATTTTTTTCTTCCTTTAATGCTGCCTTATAGGCTTTGTTTCTCTTTATGTCCTTATCTAGCTCTACTAATTCATTTAAGAAAATAATTGTATCCTTTTCTAGCTTTTCTGCTATTAATAAGGCCTCTCTTTTTGATTTTACCTTTTTGGTCTTCTCTAGTTTTCCCTCGTCCGTAACCATGGCATTTAGATTCACTATTAAATTTAAGTAACTCTCATCCTCATCAAAGGTTATATCAGAAATATCATCCTGTCTCTCTAATAACTCCCTATAAGTCTTTTCATGAACCTTTTCATCCTCAGCTAACTTTAGTAAAAGATTTTTTGTAACGCCATCTTCCATAGCATTAGCTGCTTCCTCATAAAACTTATACCCATTTTGTTCTAATTGAATTAGAGTCTCTAAAACATTAGTAGAGCTTACAACATTTGACATTCTAATTCCTCCCTTTTTTCTATATATATAAAATAATTACCCTGAAGATAAAATGTCAAACATTTATATGTAAACCTTTACCAGTTTTTATTATTAATTAATAACTAATGTGGATTGAATTATTATTAATGCTCACAATATGCTTACTGCACATCCCATTAAATCTATTTGTAATTATTTCTTCTATATCTTCCATTGCCCCATATAATGGCTCTTCATTATCTTTAAAGCCTACTAATTGAAAGAAAATATTTTCACTATCAGTGGTGGTTTTACCCAATTCACTTTGTCTCCAAATCCATTTTCTGGTTTGTACAAAATTGCCACTTGTGAAAACAATTTCCCCTTCATCCACCCACTCATATTCTGAAGCACCAAAGGGCAAGAATTTATCTCCTTCTTTACTAATACGGACCTCTAGGTCATCATGTATATCCTTTAAATCATGGGCTCCTAAAGAAATAATTCTTTCAATGGATACCGCATTACATAAATCTACCAAGGCATTAATAAATGGCAGTTGTCCACCTTTTAAAATTCTTTTAAACATTGCCTCTACTGATGGGGGAAATTTGTTGGGATTAATCCCAGACTTTAACATTATTTCCCTATATTGAACTACATTGGGTAATTCTCTCACCTGTTCTACTATATATTTTTCTCGCATTTTTTTTTCTGCTTTTCTTAGCCTAATCTTATCTTCTTCTAGGGTTTCAGAATTTTTTAAACCTTTTCCAATTAAAATACCAAATAGGAGATCTGGATTAAATTCAAAAATAGTCTTATCCACTGAATATAACATGTTATCACTTCCTGTTTTGTTATTATATATAAAATTTATAAGCATTATATCATTGTAGTTTTTTAAAATCAAAGTCCTAAAATAATTCCTATAAGATAATAAATATTGCTTTATAAATTATTAAATAATAAAATGTATTTAGAAAAGGAGGATTTTAATGAAAAACCTATTAAAAGAGAAGATAAAGAATGGGAATCAAGCTATTGGAACCTTTTTTGAGTTAGGGGGAAGCACCGCTGTAGAATGTCTTGGGATTTCAGGATTGGACTTCTTTATTATTGATACAGAACACGGTCCCTTTGACGTAGAAAGCTCTATGGATTTTATTAGAACAGCTGAACTTAGCTCTATTACCCCCTTGGTAAGGATTAAAGATGTATCCCGTCCATCAGTATTAAAAATGCTAGATATAGGAGCAAAGGGATTAATAGTTCCCTGTGTTGAAACTATCCAACAGGTAAAAAACCTTGTAGAATGGGCAAAATATTATCCTTTAGGAAGAAGAGGCTTTTTTACTGCTAGGCCAGCAGGATACGGATATAAAGATTTTGTTCAAAATCTAGATAATTATTTTAAAATCTGTAATCAAGAAACTCTGCTTATACCCCAATGTGAAACTTTAGGATGTCTAGAAAATATAGAAACCATAGTAAATATGGAGGGTGTAGATGGGATCTTTATAGGGCCCTTTGATTTATCAATTGCCCTGGGAAAACCTGCTAAGTTTAATGACTCTGAGTTTCTACAGGCCATAGATAGAATATTAGCGGCCTGTAAAAATGCTGGAAAACTCTCTTTTACATTTGCCATCAATAAAGATTCTGCTAAAGACTATTTAAATAAGGGTTTTGATGGAGTAGCCTATAATATGGATGCATCTATATTAATAGATGCCTATAAAACACTTATAAATGACTTAAGATAATATTATCTTTTATTTAGTGGGAAGATAATGCTTCCCACTAAATAAAAGGTCTTTCTTAAACTATGTAATAAAAAGAAATTAAAATATATTTAATCCTTCTATTTCCTTAAATGTATAGATAAAATAATCACAATAGCCCTTCATTTCCTCTACTCTGCTCTTGTTACGTTCATCATATACCCCTACCACTTTAAAGCCAGCCTTTTGTGCAGTTTTTATACAATAAGGGGAATCTTCAAACACCACCACATCTTCTATATTAAAACCTAATCTTTGACAAGCTTGAAGATAAATATCGGGCTGATCCTTACCCACTCCCACCTCACCACTAGTCAATACAAATTCAAAAAAGGAAGCGATGTCATGTTTTTCTAATGCATCCTTTACAATGCTTTTATTACTTAATGTAGCAATACACATAATAATACCTCTATTTTTTAAATAATCTAAAAATTCCCGTACAAAGGGCTTTAATGGTATGGTATTTCTATAGTGATATCCAATAATATCATTAATCTTTAATAATATTTCTTCTTGGGTAAGGGTTAAATCAAATCTTTCAATAAAATACTCCACTGCCTGTATTAAAGTTTTTTCCTTCAGTGCTTCTTTTAAGTCTGAAGGTGGGACAATATCCTGACTATTTAAAAATAATTCTCCCACCTTAGACCAAATAGGTATTGAATCTAAAAGTGTTCCATCCAAGTCAAATATAATTCCTTTGTAGATAAAAATCCCTCCTATAAATATCTTATACTATTATCAAATAAATCATTTTGGGTTTTAAGTCTTTTTTCAAAACCAATTTTTCATATTTTAATAGTAAATCTGCCCATTAAAAAGGGAGGCTATATATTCTAAACAATCTGCAAATATTACTAATATTTTTTCCTATCAGCCCAACTCCAATATCTCTATTACGGCATTCTCATTATAGAATCTTTCTTATCTCCCTTAATATTTCTATTGATACGAAACTCTAAATATTGAAAGATTAGATCCTAACCTATACAAAAATATATATTATATTAAGAAAAATTTTTACTTAATCAAGCCCGATATTTCTTTAAACTCCTTAACTTTAGCATCCTTTAATAATTCAAAGGCTATTGCCTCTGTATTTATTATTATAGCTCCCATTTCTGTTATTAAATTTATTCCATTTAAATAATTTTCCTTAGTTCTAGATGTAACCCCATCTCCTACTAGAAATACTTCATAGCCAGCCTCCAGCAAGTCCCTTACTGTTTGAAATACACAAACATGGGTTTCCATCCCAGTAACAATAATCTTTTTCTTTTTTAATGCTTTTAATGAATCCTTTAATTCATCTGTATAGGCAGAAAATCTAGTCTTCTCAATAATTGTATAAGTGTCCCCTTCAACTAACTCATTTAATGTTGGTCCTAAGCCTTTAGGATATTGTTCTGTTATTATAACAGGAATATCCATTAAATCAGAAATTCTTAAGAGGATATTAACATTTCTTGTTATTTTATCTTTATATTCCATAACAGCTGAAAGTTTTTCTTGAATGTCTATAACTAATAAAAGAGAATCTTCCTTATTTAATTTAAATTTATCCATAAGCATTTTCCCATCTCCTTCTATAAATTTATTTTCTAAATATTTATATTATATCAAAGTATAATAAATAATGGACATTTAAAGTCCCAAACTGTGATTAATTATTGTTTTTAATAAAAATTAGAATTATAATTACAAAATTCTTGATAATTATGGTGTTCTTGGAAATCAATCTTACTTATGGTTAATACTACATGATTATAAAATTATCTACTGCACATAATATTAGTGCAACAAATTTTTACAAAATTAATTTTGAAAGGAGAAATGAAATGGCAACAAATAATAATAGCGGAAGTAAAAGAATTATAGTACCTTCAGCCCGTCATGCACTTAATCAAATGAAATTAGAAATAGCTTCTGAACTGGGAATGACAAACTATGATACAATGGATAAAGGTACCCTAACTTCAAGAGAAAATGGGTATGTTGGGGGAAATATAACTAGAAACTTAGTTGAAATGGCCCAAGCAAGTTTAGGAGATGGTACTGGAAAGGTTCAAAGCTTAGTTACTCCTGAAAAAGGAAGTTCTGGAGTTAATAATTTTAAATAATTACAAAAATAAAAGATGAAAAGGATAGGTTAATTACTTATCTTAATATTATAAACAAAAGACATTTTATTTTATTCAAATAAATGTCTTTTGTTTGTTACTAATAAATAATACTAGAGAAACTGGAGTTAAAAAACTCTTGTTATGCTCTTTCAATCATATCTCTTCTCTTATAACCAATATATCCAAATATCATTAATCCAATGCTAATGGCCGTTATTATAATAAAAATCAAAGCATTAAAATCCTCCATTGGAATTTTAGGTAACCAACTTTGAGGGGTGGTTTTTATTAACCATTCGGGTAAATCTAATATCCCTTCAAAATAGCTTAAGAAAAATGAATATCCTAAATAGACATAAACTATTTTTCCTAATGAAGGCCACCAACCAAGTATTAAAGCTGCCAATCCTGTAAAAAACAATATTGTTGGTAATAAATTAAATCCAATAAGTAAAAAATCCATTATATTCATCGGGCTATTCTCCATTACACTAATGGCTGTACCTCCAAGACTTCCAGCAGCTAAAAAAACTCCTATTATAGATGTAATAATCGCTAAGGATACACTGGTCCAATAAAGTTGTCTTCGTCTTACCTTAGTCCCATAAATCTGACTCAAATATAAATTTTTTTCTTCAGAAAAAAGTTTATTTACAATAACAATTGGTAAAATAGTAACCAAGCCTGCCATTACCACCATAACTGTGCTAGAAAATGATTCTTCAATGGAAAAACCAGCATAAGCAAACATTCGTTTCATTAATTCATTACTTTCAAGGAAGCCTTGCATATCTCCATAAATAGCACCATAAGCAATCCCTAAAACAAAAAATGTAATTAACCAGCTAATAATAACACCCTTATTAAGATGAATAAATAGCCCATAGACTGATAATAGTGACTTCTTTGCATTTGCTCTTCCTTCCCTCTGAGGGATATATCCTGCTCCCATATCACGTCCTTCTTCTAGGGCAAAGGCAATTATTATCATAATTATGCTAAAAAGGGAAGCCAAAATAACGGGTAGCCATCTGTTTTCTACAAAAGGATAGGTTAAATAGAACCATCCTAATGGATTAATCATAGATAGTTTAACATTGGATATATCCGTTACACCTCGAATAATATATAAAAAACCCATTATACCAAGGGAAGATCCAATTGCAGATGATGATATAGGCATAATCTGTGCCATAACAAGGGCAATTCCTGCTCCTACAATACCTGCCATTGCTATAGATGTGCCAAACAACACCGATCCCCCAACTGTAATCCCATCAATTCTATAATTAATCATCACTCCACTAATTAGCATTGCCAACAAAATATTTATAAAAACTGTTTCTACCATTACTGCCAGTGAGTTTGCCTGACGTCCAACTTGAAATGACCGAATAAGTTCTGTCAATCCAAGATCCTCTTCTTTTCTTGTATGACCTATTACATGTAAAATTGATATAGTCATGGCAAATAGTCCACAGAATAAAAGCATCTCATGGGCATACATGGCACCTATTGTGTATTCACTTGCCGTTTCAACTGGTGTGGGCCCTACTATAGATATCATGGCAGGATTTTGTAAGGTTTCATACATTGCTATTGTTCCATCTCCCTTGCCAATTTCTACAAAGGCTGGCACTAAACCCGCTGAAAATAAACCTAAGCCCAGAACCCAAATAGCAATCTTTTTCCAGTCACGTTTTAAATATTGTACAAATAACATATCCCAATGTGCAAATTTTTCTTTCATTTCCCTTCCCTCCTTTATAATATTTATCCTTCATAATGTCGCATAAATAAATCTTCAAGGGTGGGTGGAGTAATCTCAAGTTTTTTTGTACCTAATTTTGTGGCCTTTACCAAAATATCGTTGAGATATTCATGATCAGCAAAGAATATTCCTTGATTATCTTTTTGCACAAAGTCGTGTACACCATTTATATTAGCCATTTTAGACACATCATCTTTTGTTTCTAAAATCACTGTAGAGCGGGTCAAATGACGCAACTCATCTAATGTCCCTGTTTCTACAATTTCACCCTGGCGAATAATAACTACCTTATCTGCCAGCCGCTCCACTTCACTTAAAATATGGGAGGATAATAGCATGGATTTATTAGCGTCTTTAATTTTTTCCACTTCCTCTTGAAAAACCTGCTCCATCAATGGATCCAATCCAGAAGTTGGCTCATCAAAAATATATAAATCTGAATCCACTGATAATGCTGCAATAAGGCCTACCTTTTGTCTATTCCCTTTAGAATACCCTTTAGCATTTTTTCTGGGGTCTAATTCAAAACGTTCAATTAAATAATCCCTTTTTTCCTTATCTCCAGAACCGTGTAGTTTCATAAATAAGTCAATAATTTCCCCCCCTGTTAAACTCCCCCACAGAGATACATCACCGGGTACATAGGATATTCTTTTATGAATTTCAAAACTATCTTTCCAAGGATCCTTTCCAAATATTTCTGCCCTTCCTCCATCTCTTTTAATAATACCTAATAAAATACGAATAGTGGTAGATTTTCCTGCACCATTGGGGCCAATAAAACCTACTATTTCTCCAGGCTTAACATTAAATGTTACATCCCTCAATGCTTGGACTTTTCCAAATTGTTTTTTTAAGCCTTCCACTTTTAAAATCGCCGTCATATAAATATCCCTCCTTAAATATTTCCTGGACTTCTAAGCTTATTATTTTACTATCTCAGACTACACCTTTATTTATAAAAACTATCCCTGAGCATTCGACTATATACTTTCCATTCTCCAAGAATATGTTCGCCAAATTCATCACCATATGCAAAGGATTTAATCTGAGATGTGAATTTATTGCTAAAACCTAACATTGACCAATTCAATATTTCAATTGCCTTTTCTATATCTATATCTTCTTTAAACAAAGAATAATCAATATTTTCATAAATTCTTTTAAAACCTTCGCCATAAATAGTGTCAATTTTTTCCCTAATATCTTCTTTTAATTCAGTAGATTCCTCTTTTATGACAGAAATTAAAAAATCAAATATATAAGAATACTTTTTTTGAACATATAACTTTTTTAATCCTATATTAGTAATTCTTTTAAATATATCCCTTTCATCCAAATTAATTTGATTTATAAACTCTTCAATAATTTCTATACTATAGTTAAATAAATACAGATATAGTTCTTTTTTGCTATTAAAATAATTAAATAATGATCCTTTAGATATATTTGCCTTTTTAACAATTTCATTTGTAGATGCTTTTTCAAAACCATTTTCAGCAAATTCTCTTAATGCCACATCAATTATTTGCCTTTGTTTTTCTGGCTTTAAATTTTCAAATCTAGAATAAATAAAAGATCACCTCCATTAAAAATGACCACTCTAGTCATATTAATTATAATTTAAGTGACCAGATTAGTCAATATGGTTATTGGTAGCGATTGTGGCAAGTTACATGAAATTTTGAAGAATAACTAAAAATAAGATTCCTACTTTTCATTTCTTAACTCAATCCCATGCACTCAACATATATCCAGTATGTTGTCTTGATAGAGAAGAAATAGGATGATACTAGTGGCGAAATTATTGATAATAGCATAGTTCATCACATATTTTTTATCTAAACATACTATATAGTAGAAAATATTTTATGGAGTGATAAATTTGAATAATAGTATAGATTTTGTACAGCAATCTTTAGAGCTTCACTTATTTTTTGCTCGAATTATGAAAGAACATTCATTTTTTCTTCAATTAGGTTTTACTCCTAGAGACATTAAATTTACACAAAGGGCAGATGAATTTAGAAAGGAATTTGATAAACTTTTAAAGGATGTTGTATTACTTTCTGATGGTGTTGTTAGCAAAAATGTACTTGAATCTGGAGAAGTAATAACACCTTATACACTTGAAGCAGAAAAAGCATCAGAGTTTTTTACAGGAATAGATATACCTACCGATATTACTAAAGCAGAGGATAAATTAGTAGGTGCATATAAAGGCAAAACCAACCCCCTCCTAGTAGACAATGTTTCAAGTATAAATAAAAGAGCCATCAAATTAATTTCTGAATTAGTAGAATTTAAAGCCACAATTTTAGAAAATGTACTGAAATGTAAAATGTTTACTGTTAACTACCCCTTATTGGTTGATCATATTATGAGGGAAGCAAGACTATATTTGGAAATGGTTGAAAGGCTTCAAAATCAGAAATTCTTAAATCTTAAAAAAGATGCTTTAGGCCAAGAAGTTTTTTGGAATAGAATTATGGCTGAACATTCAAAATTTATTCGAGGATTATTAGACCCTACTGAAAAAGAATTGTTTAATACCGCAAATGCTTTTGGTAAAGAGTTTGATAAATTAACCAAGGAAGCTATAGATGCAATTAACAAGACTATACCATTTGAAGAAGTTACTGAAAATAGCCTACAAGCAACAAAAGCTATAAGAGATTTTAAAGCCCAAGCTACAAGAGGACTGCTTGATTGTGATATTAGGTCAATTATAATTCCTTTATTAGGTGACCATACATTACGAGAAGCAAATCATTTCTTAAGACTATTAAAGATGTTTGATAATTAATATTAAAATATAGTGGAGGTTAGATTAAAATTTATGGGCTAGCAATTCGAGCAAATATTCGAATTGCTATTTATCTTCATATAACTTTTCTTCAAAATCACATTGATTGTGTATCTTGGGTTTCAACACCCTCGGCAACAACCTTTTTCTTTAATATATGGGAATAGTCTATAATATTTCAAATTAGCTCCCTGTCTTTAATATTGTCAATTCTATCCACAAAAAAAATATCCATTTTAATGATATCATATGGTGTTGCGCCAAGCATCATCAATGAATTGTAACCTGCTCCAAAGTCATCTATGGATATCCTGTATCCTATTACTAAAAATACTAATAATCTACCGACTAGAATACTATCCAACTATATATTATTTATTGATTGGGCAAATTTATAAATATTATCATTTAATATGTTAGATTTATCTGAAGAAGTTTTTGCTACTATCTTAACTATCAACTTCTCAAAAAAGCTCATTTTTTGAAATGTTAATTCTCCTCCAAAGTATTCCTTAGCTAATGCAATATCAACTAGTTCCTTAGGAAAATTATTAATTATTTGATTGTCCATTTCTTCTTCCTGCATTCCACAAATAAATAATCCTATTCGTTTCTCTTTAAGTTTGTCTAGATTTTTAGAGCAGAACCCTGCTACTTCCTTCTGTATTCTACCAATATATATAGACCCACCAATAATAACATTATCATATTTTGAAATATCTATATCTTCCACATTCATCAAATTCATTATTTCTACTTTGTCCTTAAGCTCTTTAGAAAGGATTTTAACACATTTCTCTGTACACCCATATTTGCTTGAATAAGCTATTAAAGTATTCATTTACTTCCTCCATTCTAATTATTTATTGCACTCTCTATGGATTTAAGATAAGCTTTTGATGTTATTGTTGCCCCAGAGATTGTATCTACTTTAGTATCTTGTGCTTCAATAACCTTAATAAATAACTGATCACTTACACTTGGCATTACAAAAGTAACATCATCTTCTATATTTATTTCAGAAATCTTTTGATTCTTTACTATGACTTTAAGATGATTTGACCATCTTCCAGCATCATATTTTCCATTGTATACTCCATCTTTTAGTTGTGCTGGTGCTATTCCATCTAATTCAATATTTTTCCCTTTATTAAGTCCATGGGTTAGATAGAAAATTCCACCTATTAAAACAATTGTTAATGAAAGTGTCACAATCATTATTATTTTTAAAAATGCCTTCATATTTTCACCTCATTTCTATTTAGTTCTACTATCATTAACTATTCTCAATATTATTTCTTCTGAAAAAAAATCAATTATTCTTTGTTTTTGTTCTTCACCAATATCTTTCTCTACAATTATTTTTATAATAAGTCCTAAGGTTGATACCGCAATCGACTGAGCAGTTAATTCTATTCTATCTTCTTCTATTTCTTCATTTTTGTATATGTCTTTCAAACATTGGTATAGTAAAGATAAGGCAGGCTTTTCTCTCACAGCTCCTTTAAATAGGAAAGAAGTGTGCCTCAAAGCTTCTTCTGATTTACTCAACTGAGCTACCATAAATTCATCAGGCATTTTAAGAGTCGCTATTATATAATTCTTAGTCATTTGTACCAATCTTTCTTCAGGAGAAGTGTCCTTCAATTCTGCAGAGGATACAGCTGATATTATTTTCTTATATCCTCTTTTCATTACATTGTTCAATATTTCTTCTTTATCATTAAAATAATGATAAAGAATAGATGGAGAGTATTTAATTTTTTTAGCTATTTTCCTTATAGATAATTTATCAAGTCCTTCATCAGAGATGATGTTGCTTGCAGCTTTTAAAATAAGTTCCCTCATTTCTTCTATTTCTCTTTCTCTTCTTTTTTTTATATTCATTTAATCATCCCCATTTCATTTAACTGTGTTCGATTATTTAACACTGTTCAATTTTAGAATAACACCATTTATTTCATATGTCAATATAGTAAACCCGTAACTTTCACGATTAGTTACGGGTTTAAGATTATCTTTGTTCTATGTATTTCTTATGCCTTTATTAGTTTTAGATTTCATTAGTTTGACCATAGTAAAATTCTTTCTTATCCTCTACTCTAATGGTCTTAATCCTAAAGATAAAATAATAGTATTTAGATATAAATAAAAAAGCTATAAATATTCTAAAGGGTATTATTTTCACAATAAAAGCTGAAAGGATAAGCATACTTGAAGCGAATGCCAAAAGCTTTATCTTAGTTTTTAATGTCATGGATCTATTTATAACAAAATCTTCAATATAATTTTTATATAATTTTGTAGACATAAACCAAGCATTAAATCTTTCTGAACCTTTAGTAAAGAAGAAAGAAGCTAGTAATAAAAAAGGTGTAGTAGGTAAAACTGGTAGTATAACACCCAATGACCCAATAGCCACAAATATAAAACCTAAAATTATGTATACTGTGTTTTTCAGTTTCTTCTTCAAAGCATATCATCCTTTCAATAGGCTATATCAGTATATATGGTAAATAGTTGATAATGATTATCATTGTCAGTCTTGATTATTCTATCAAATATTTTTATGAAGGTCAACAAGAATATTAGTAATTTAAAAATAAATATCAAATGCTTTTTTCTTCCTCTTAATTTAAAGAAATATAGATGATTTTTTATCCTATACTTGCACGTATTAAATATTATGTAGAAAAGTACATTAGATCCTTTGATACATATACTATTATAGAATATAAATATTTAAATGATTTTTGAGTAGGTAATACAATGATTGATTATATATAGATAAAATATCTGTGGATATAACGGTAGATACCCAGGTCCTACTTTTGAAGTATATAAGACCTTCCTATTAAGGTAAGATGGGATAATCTTCTCCCTAAAAAGCACTTTCTGCTATTTGATAGTACACTCCATGGCTCAATTAATGCTCCAAAAGTACGGACAGTAGTTCATCTACACAGTGCAAATATGACAGCAGATAGTGATGGACATCATTTCCAATAGCATCTCCATGAACTTTTTAGAAAAACCATCTATATATTTTTAAACTTCCTATAAAAGAACCATAGTGAGTATAGGCCAGGAACTATAATCCAAATAAGTATGGATATGGGGATTATCTGTTGTGGCTGGAAGAAAAATACAAAAATAAATTGTAGTATGGCGATAGGAAAAGAAATATATCCTAATATCCGATGGGCGATCTTCCAAGTATCCTCATCTCTTATGGTCCAAGGAAGCCTTAAGCCAAGATATCTATTAAATGGTATTTTAGGGCTTAGATTTCCAAAGATTATCATAAATACCGAGAAAAACCCAACCACCAATATCTTATTGGTTCTTTCAGAAAATATAGCCCCCATCTGAAATACTGATGTAAATAGAATAAATGCCAATAGGATGCCCATAGTAAGTCGATTAATAAATCGCATGGTTTTTATCTTAGGATTATCTTCCGATAGGTTTGTGATGGTTGGGAATTTAATATCTAATATAATCAAAGCCAACATAATTAAAGAACCTATAGTTAATGTCTTTCCATTGCTATTCGGACTTAGTCTCCCCACTACTATAACTAATATGGATATTAATACAAAAAATGCTCTAGTGAGAGTCATATTTTTCTTATTCACCCCATATCCCTCCTAAATATTATTTTTACTAAATAGGTCTAAAAATCCTCCTAATACCTCCTGGAGGACAGAAGTATTGATAGAATATATCACATATTGACCCTTTTTTTCCGAACTTACAAGTTTGGCTTCTCTTAATACATCCAAATGCTTAGAAATAGAAGGCTGAGACATGTTAAAGTGGGAGGATATCTCGCCAGCATTCATATCCCTCTGCTGAAGCAATTTTAATATGGACCTGCGAGTTTCATCACTTAATGCCTTAAAAACTTTACTCATGGCAAACACCCTCTTAAAATCACATATATATT
>DUPX01000024.1 GCA_012838085.1 Eubacteriaceae bacterium | reverse complement strand
TATCTTTTTTAACCATACTTATATATTTAACTAATATTAATGGTATCAAAATAATTAGTAAAATAAAAGTAAAATTTGATCTTTATCACATTTCTAACTATTTCGCTATTACTTTATCTTATTTCTCAGCATACACATTCTTGCAATTTGTTTCCTTTATAAATTGGATAAGTATATTTCCTATTAGCACAGCCATAAGACAAAATATAAAGGCTTTTTGATATATCATTATTGGTGCCATTGAACCTTTAAATTTATCTATTACTATACCTAAGATAGGGGGGAGAATTGCTGCCCCTAAAAAACCTCCGGTATTTACCATTGAAGTAGCAATACCTACAATCTTCCTTGGATTGACTTCCTTTGCAATAGATAGGTTGAGTAAAAAAGTGGCACTGGTAAACCCTAATGTAAATAATATAATATTTAAAAATTCTAAAGGTGGCTTGCCTCCATCCCAAAATACTACAGCTATCCAAGTCAAGAGATAAATAAATCCAAAGAATCTCATAGGGGTCTTTCTTTTCTTCATTCTATCGGAAATGCTGCCTATTACTACTGCTCCAATAATGTGACCTAATACTACTAATGTAATAGAGTTGGTAGAAGCAATTATAGATAATTCATATACCTCCATAATATAAGCAACTCCCCAGGTTCCAACAAAACTAGAAAATGCCCCATAAAAACCTGCAAATATAAAAAATAGCGGCCAAATATCCTTATTAGAAAAAACAGATTTTACACTTTCCCATAGATTTATTTTATCTTCCTCATCTATATTTTTTTCTTTGCCTTCGCTCTTTTCAATAGGAGGAAAACCCATATCACTAGGACTATTTCTAATAATTAGATAGGCTAAAATAGATGTCAAAATAGTAAATATTCCTATTGCTATAAAGGAATTTCTCCAAGTAATAGCTGCCATTAATAACACTAATGGGGTTTGGGCAAGTATCCCTCCAAAATTACCTAAGGCAGCTGTTAAACCAATTATTCCTCCAAATTCGCTTTCTTTAAACCAATTAGAAAGGGTCTTTAAAACTGATATATAAACTACTGATACTCCTAAGCCGATAAGTAATCGGCCTAGGAATATTTGAAAAATATTAGCTGAAATTCCAAATAATATTGTTCCAAAACCTGCTAGTAATGTACCTGTAGAGATTATCTTTCTTGGCCCTATAGTATCTGCCAATATCCCTGCTGGTATTTGCATAATCATATATATATAAAAATACGTGGAACTTAGGTTTGCAAATGTTACTGAGGACATATTAAAGGTGCTTATTAAGTATTTACTGGTTGCCCCAATAGACATTCTGTGAAAAAATGAAATCATATTTGCAATAACTAATATACTATATATTGTCCAACGATATGTTGTAAATCTTCTTGCCTTATTCTTCATACTTTTCTCCTATCTATGGATAGTGGAAATTCCATTAAAATTTAAATCATTTTATTCAATATATGGTTACTTCTCTTGATAAATTTAGACATTTGTTCTGGGGATAATGGTTTGTGGCTTAGCATTGCTAAATCGTATATATGCTCCGGTATTATCTTCATTAATTCGTTATCTTTTCCTGCATTTTCAATTAGATATTTTATTAGTTTATTCTTTTTATTTAGTACCAATGTTTCTTCACTAGGGATACTCATTCCTTCCATTCCACCCATAGAGTATCTTTCCATCATTTCCTGCATTCGTCGACTATCCTCTGAAAGAATAACCATTCCGGGTATATCCTCTTCTTTTAAGCTTTCTAGTTGAATTTTTATTTTGTCATTTTCTAATGCCTTTTTAAAGATTTCTAATAATGTCCTTTCTTCCTTTTTATTGGCTTCCTTATCTTCTTCTCCTTCACTATCCTTTAATAACTCTGAAATATCTGAATCCACCCTCTTGAAGTGAACTTTTTCCCTTTTCATTTCCATAAAGGAGATAAAGGCAGGATCTATTGGATGTTCTAGTAATAATGTATCTATGGAGTTTTTCTTTAAAAGATTTATATATTGGGCCTGTTGAGCTTGATCTGTTGCATAATAAACTGTTTTTTCTTCTTTTTCCCCTTGCCCCTCAAGATATTCATCTAAGGTTATATACTTTTTATCCATAGTTTTATATATTACTATCTTTTCTACCCTTTGGTAGAATTTTTCATCCTTTAATATACCAAATTTAATAAATGGGTTAATATCATCCCAAAATTTTTCAAAATTTTCCCGCTCATTTTTAAATAATCCATTCAATTTATCTGCTATTTTTCTAGTAATATAATCAGAAATCTTTCCAGTAAAGCCATCATTTTGTAAGAAACTTCTGGATACATTTAATGGAAGATCCGGGCAATCTATTACACCCTTAAGTAATAATAAAAACTCTGGAATAACTTCTTTAATATTATCTGCCACAAATACTTGACTATTATATAGTTTTATTTGACCTTCGAAAGTATCAAATTCTGTCCCTAGTTTTGGGAAATAAAGTATTCCCTTTAAATTAAAGGGGTAGTCCATATTAAGATGAATCCAAAATAATGGTTCTTTAAAATCCCTAAAGGTATCCCTATAAAATTCTTTATATTCTTCCTCTTTACATTGGCTAGGATGTTTTAGATATAATGGGTTGGTATTATTTAATGCATTTGGCTCTGAAATTATTATATTTCCTTCTTCGTCCTTCTCTGGCTCCTTACCTAGTTCTTCAAAATATATAGGATAGGGCATAAAGGAACAATATTTATTTATGGTGGATTTTAAGGTGTATTCATCTAGAAAGTCCTTACCTTCCTCCCCGATATGGAGTATTATATCTGTTCCCCTAGACTTTCTAGTTCCTTCTTCAATTTGAAATTCTGTACCCCCATCACAACTCCATTTTACCGGAGTAGCATTTTCTTTATATGAAAGGGTATGAATTTCTACTAGATCTGACACCATAAAGGCAGAATAAAAACCTAAGCCAAAATGTCCTATTATTTGGTCCTGTTCTCCTTTATCCTTATATTCCTTCAAAAAATCCTCTGCCCCTGAAAAAGCTATTTGATTTATATATTTTTTTATTTCTTCCTGGGTCATTCCTATACCATTGTCCTTAAATACGAGGGTTTTTTCCTTTTTATCTAATATTACCTTAATACTAAAATTATCCTTTTCCTTCAGGTCAATTTCACCTAAACTTTCCAATCTTTTAAGCTTGGTTATGGCATCTGCTCCATTGGATATCATTTCCCTAATAAAAATATCCTGATCTGAATACAGCCACTTTTTTATAATTGGGAAAATATTTTCACTATTAATTGATAAATTACCTCTTTCTACAGTCATTTAATCTTCCTCCTAGTAAATTATTATTAGTGGTTTGGCCTTATTTATACAGGCCTGGCCAGTAAAATAATTCTTATCTATCATAGTATAAAAACTACAACTATTAGTCAATAGATGGATATTTCTCCTTGAATAGGCAATTATTATTAATTTTGAATAACTTGTCTAATATAGTAAAATAAATAGATATTAAATAAGTCATCCATGGGAGGTAGTAATGAATAATAAAATTATAGGAATTATTGGTGGTATGGGCCCAGAAGCTACAGCCAATTTGTATTTGAAAATAATTAGGGCCACTCATGTAGAAAAGGACCAAGACCATTATAGAGTAATTATTGATGGAAATTCAAAAATACCTGATAGGACTGCTGCTATTTTATCCCAAGGAGAAAGCCCTATTAGTGGTATGATAGAAGCGGGTAAGAACTTAGAAAAATTAGGAGTAGACCTTGCTCTAATTCCCTGTATTACTGCCCACTATTTTATAAATGAAGTTCAAAAACAATTATCAATACCTATCTTAAATGCTTTAGAAGAGTTAAATAATTATATTAAAAGTTACTATCCTAGTATTAAAAAAATTGGTATACTTGCTACCTCTGGTACTATAAAATCCAAACTATTTAATAGATATATTCAAGATATTGAAATTATTATTCCCCATACTGCCAGCCAAGAGGAAAAAGTGATGAAAGCCATTTATGGTGAAAGGGGAATTAAAGCAGGTAATATAGAGGGTGAACCTCTAGAACTTTTAATAATGGCAAGTAATGAACTAATTGAAAAAGGAGCAGAATTAATTATTGCCGGTTGCACTGAGGTGGGCCTAGTCCTTAAGCCTCATCATATACCAAAGCCTTTAATAGATCCTATGGATGTGGCGGTGGAAATAGCCCTTAAGGGTCAGATATAGTTTGGATTTAAGTAAAATAAAAGTATGCTAAAACTATAATGCCTAAAATTATTCTATAATAACCAAATATTTTAAAGTCATTTTTCCTTATATAACCTAGAAGGAATTTAATAGCAAACACTGAGACTATAAATGAAACTATAGACCCTACAGCCAATGCCAGCCATTCTAGCCCATTAAAAGCCATGCCTACCTTTAGAAGTTTATAGCCACTGGCTCCAATCATAACTGGTATAGCCATAAAAAATGAGAACTCTGCCGCTATATATCTAGAAGTACCTAATAGTACTGCTCCCAATATAGTGGCTCCTGACCTAGAGGTGCCAGGTATTAATGCCAAAACCTGAAAAAAACCAATAAATAATGCAGTTGTATATCCTATATCATCTAGTTCTATAAATCTAGGCCTATTAGATCGGCTTTCAATAATTATAAATAAAACCCCATAGACAATAAGCATTAGAGCTACAATTGTTGAATTATATAGGGCCTCCTCTATAATATCATCAAATAAAAACCCAATAATTCCTGCAGGAATTGATGCTATAGCTATCTTTACCCAAAGATGGAATGTTTCCTTCCTTTGAGTGGTGTTTTTATATCTATCAAAAGGATTTAGCTTACTAAAAAATAATACCAATACAGCAAGTATAGATCCAAATTGTATTACAACAAAAAAGGTGTTGACAAAGACTTGGGATAACTCAAACTTAATAAATTGTTCTACCAATATTAGATGACCAGTGCTACTTATGGGCAGCCATTCAGTTATTCCTTGCACTATTCCTAGAATAATTGCCTTAATTATTTCTATAAATTCCACTATATATCCTCCCTTGTGACCCTTGAATTTGTTTATTATAGCTACATTCTTATATGCTTTGACTTGCCTCAACATAACATCACTAGAGATGGTGAAGATATTTCCCCAATCATTCCCGGAACGACGAGGGCATCGTTCCCTTATACCTTATACATTTTCCATTGCATAGGCTAATAATTCAATTTTTTTATCTTCCCTTAATATTATTTTAATTCTATCCCCCTCTTTGATATCTCCTAATAAAAACGCCTCAGCCATTTCGTCTTCTATATAGGTTTGAATAGCTCGCCTTAAAGGTCGGGCTCCATATTGTTCATCATAGCCCCTATCTAAGATAAATTCTTTAACCTCCTGGGATATCTCAATAGACATACCCCTTTCCTTTACTGACTCCTTAACTTCTTCTAACATAAGGTCTACAATTTTCCCTAGATCCTCCCTTGTCAGCTTGGAGAATACTATTATATCATCTACCCTATTTAAGAATTCGGGGCGGAAGGTTTCCTTTAATGCTTCTCTAATTTTTTCCTCCATATGGTCATCTCCATCCTTCCCAAAGCCATAGCCACTGGTTTTTAGATGGCTACCTACATTAGAGGTCATTACTATAATGGTATTTTCAAAAAAGGTGGTCCTGCCCTGACTATCAGTCAATCTCCCATCTTCTAAGATCTGTAATAACATATTAAATACATCTGGATGGGCCTTTTCTATTTCATCTAATAGTATAACTGAGTAAGGTTTTCGTCTTACCTTTTCTGTCAATTGACCCCCTTCATCATAGCCCACATATCCTGGTGGAGAACCTATTAGTTTTGATACTGTGTGTTTTTCCATATATTCAGACATATCCAGCCTAATCATGGCCTCCTCATTACCAAAAAGCTCTGTTGCCAAAGCCCTAACAACCTCAGTTTTTCCAACCCCTGTTGGACCAACAAAGATAAAAGAAGCAGGTTTTTTCCTCTTTCTAAAGCCCGAACGATTTCTTCTTATTGTTCTAGATAGTTTTTCCACTGCCTGATTTTGGGCCACAATTCGCTGGTGGAGTCTGTTCTCAAGATTTAATAGTTTTTGTGCTTCTTCCTCAGTAATTTTTTGCACTGGTATCTTTGTCCAGGCTTCTATCACCCCTGCAATATCCTCCACAGTAATCTCTTTTGTAGAATTTTTTTCAGTTTCCTGGATTTTATTTTGAATATTAATTTCATCTATCTTATATTGGGCAGCCTTTTCAAAATCATTATTGGTGGCGGCCTTTTCCTTTAAATCCTGTATCTTTTCTAGTTCTTCTCTAAGGGCTTCTAGTTCTACCAAGCCCTGATTCATCAAATTCACCCTAGAACCGGCCTCATCCACCACGTCAATGGCCTTATCTGGGAGATATCTATCGGTGATATATCTATCCGACATTCTTACAGCTGCCTCTATAGCTTCCTGGGAGAGCTTCACATGGTGATACTCCTCATAATAGCCCACTATCCCCTCTAGGATTTCTATAGATTCCTCTATAGTTGGTTCCTCTACTATTACTGGTTGAAATCTTCTTTCTAGGGCAGCATCCTTTTCAATATGTCTTCTATATTCCTCTAAGGTGGTAGCCCCCATTATTTGTATTTCTCCTCTGGCTAGGGCAGGCTTTAAGATATTGGCAGCATTCATCACTCCCCCATGGACCTCTCCAGCCCCCATAATATTATGGACCTCATCGATGACTAATATTATATTTCCATAGTCAGTTGCTTCTTTTATAATTGCCTTCATCCTGCCTTCAAATTGTCCTCTAAATTGGGTGCCTGCTACAATTGCTGTCATATCCAGTAAATAAATCTCTGTTTCCAATAACTTTGCTGGCACCTTCTTTTCTACAATTCTAACAGCCAACCCTTCTGCTATGGCAGTTTTTCCTACCCCTGGCTCCCCTATTAGAATGGGGTTGTTTTTATTCCTTCTATTTAATATTTGAACTACCCTATCTATCTCCCTTTGTCGTCCTATCACCCTATCTATCTTTCCTTCTAATGCTTGATCTATAAGGTTTATTCCATAAAGCTCTAGATGTTTCTTTTTCTTTTTAGCTTTTTTATTTTTATTAGCAGTACTTTCCTTTATATCTTCCCTGGAGCCAATACTATCTCCTGGTTTTTCCTGATCATCATTGGATTTGTTCCCCATGGGAAAAAAGTTTTTAAATATATTTCCTAAAGGAGTAGCCTCCTCAGAATCATCGCTATCCATATCACCTAGGAAAGTTTCCATTTCCCCCGTTAGATTTTCAATATCCTCCTCAGACATTCCTGTCTGTTTCATTAATTGGTCCACTACTGGTATTCCTAGTTTTTTTGCACATTGTAGGCACAGCCCCTTCATTTCTGGCTTACCATTTATCATTTGAGTGGCAAAAATCACCGCTGTATTTTTATTACATACAGAACACTTCTTCATATATTTCACTCCAAGACTTAACTTATTATTATTTTATAGTTTTTTATCCTATGTTGACTCTATAGACAATAAATATCACTAATCATGTCTCTGGGGGCAACATCCACTAAAATATCTTGCCCTACATCTATTTTATTATCCTTTAGGATATTATATACAGTTTGAAATGCTAATTCTGGAAAATTATTTTCCCTACTAAGGTGAGCTAATAATGCCCTCTCTGAGCCCATTTCCACTAACTTGACCAGGGCTTTCCCTGCACTATCATTGGACAGATGTCCTAATTCACTTAATACCCGTCGCTTTAGAAAATATGGATAAGGTCCTATTGTAAGCATATTTACATCATGATTTGCTTCTAAAATCACCATATCGGCGCCATATAGTTTTTCTAAAATCATGCTATCAATATACCCTAAATCTGTGGCTATACTCATTTTTTTGCTATTACCATATAGACTAAAGCCCACTGGATCACAGGCATCATGGGGGATGGAAAAAGGTTCAATGAAAAAATCCTTTATCTCAAAAGGTTTATCTTCAAAGTATTTTATATTCTTTTCCTTTACCTTTCCAATCTTATCTTTTATTTCTTCCCAAGTAGCAAAGTTAGCATAAATTGGAATATCATATTTTCTAGATAGTATCCCCACCCCACATACATGGTCATTATGGTCATGGGTTACTAGGATTCCATCTAGGTCATTACCTTTAGTACCTATAGTATCTAAACTTTGGGTAATGGTTTTTCCACTAAGTCCAGAATCAATCAATAGTTTAGTGTTTTTTGTTTCCACATATATGCAATTGCCACTACTGCCACTGGCAATACTGCAAACTTTCATTATTATCCCCCTAAAACCTCTATTTGGCTAAAAATCCTTTTTCAAAATTTCCCTATTATCCTTGCTGAATCTATTATTTATGCTTATACATTAATTCTTTTTATGTCTGCTCCAAGGCTACATAGTTTATTTTCTAAATCTTCATAACCTCTATCTACATGAATAAGATTTCCTATTAAAGTTTCTCCCTCTCCTATAAGACCAGCAATAACCATTGCTGCCCCTGCCCTTAAGTCTGTTGCCACCACTTCTGCCCCCGATAATTTTTCCTTTCCTTCTATGATTGCAACCCTGCCTTCCACCTTGATATTTGCTCCCATTCTTTTTAGTTCATCTATATGGAGAAATCGATTTTCCCAAATACTCTCGGTGACTATACTGGTTCCAGAGGCTATTGATAAAAGCACTGTCATAGGTTGCTGTAAATCTGTAGGGAAGCCTGGATAAGGCTGGGTTTTTATATTGACATGCCTTAATGGTTCTTCTCCCTGGGACACTTGAATACTATCTTCAAATTCCTTTACATTAACACCCATTTCTATTAATTTGGCAGATATGGATTCTAAGTGTTTGGGAATAATATTTTCTATCAGCACATCCCCCTTAGTGGCAGCTGCTGCTAGCATATAAGTCCCTGCCTCTATTTGATCGGGAATCACCATATATTCGCAACCATGCATCTCTTCTACACCATTTATTCTAATAACATCTGTTCCTGCCCCTCGGATATCTGCTCCCATAGTATTTAAAAAGTTTGCTACATCTACTACATGGGGCTCCTTAGCAGCATTTTCTATAGTAGTAGTGCCCTTTGCCCTAGTAGCTGCCAACATAATATTTATGGTGGCCCCTACACTTACCACATCTAAAAATATAGAAGCACCTTTTAATTCCTTGGCTTCAGCACTGACCACCCCATGTTGAATAGTTACTGTAGCACCTAATGCCTCAAAACCTTTAATATGCTGATCAATGGGACGAACCCCTATATTACACCCTCCTGGTAGGGATACCTTAGCCTTACCAAATCTGCCTAGCATTGCTCCAATAAAATAATAGGAAGCCCTCATGCTCCTAGGACAATCCCCTATTACCTCATAGTTATCAATGGTAGAGGTATCAATTTTTATTTTAGAATAATGGTCCTGCTCCACCTTTGCAGATAAACCAAAAAGAATATTTTTTAATTCCTTTACATCATTTATATCTGGTAGATTTTCTATATAACAAATATCATTAGATAGAATTGTAGCTGGTATAATAGCCACAGCAGCATTTTTTGCTCCCCCTATCTTAATTTTACCCTTAAGCTTTTTTCCACCCTTTATTAGCAACTTTTCCACAGGTTTTCACCTTTCCTTCCCCGATAGGTTTTCAGTAATAGATAAATTTTTCTCCACTAATCCATTAATAAAGTTTATCATAAATTTTAGTATCATACCATAGCAGGAATTGATTTTCTACATCTTTATAATTCTTTCCTAAAATATTATATAGTGAGTTTTCATAGCTTGTTCCTTTAGCCAATTCATTTATTATCTTAAGAAGTATTTCTCCACCATAGGCCTCTGTTAAAAATCTTACCCTTAGAAAGGAAAATCTATAGGCCCAAAAATCATCTATTTTATAAAATTGATTTCTTAGTTCTTCCAATAAGTAGGGTGGTCTTGTATAACCATAATCCCTTCCCCATTCATAGCCTGTTATTATATACTCCTGATATAGGGCTACTCCTTCAGTAAACCAAATAGGATGATTACCCCTAGTTCTTTTATCCAATAGTAGGTGACAATATTCATGAAGTATTATATTATCTAATCCAGCATCTTTGCTATTTAATAATTCTGGGGATAATAAAAAGATATTTCCACCATAATAGGCCCCTAGAGTTTTTCCCTGGGCTGGAAGTCTTAATCCTGAATTCATCTCAAAGGAATTTGGATAGATCACTATATTAAAATTTTCATTCTGCTCCTGTTGAAAGTTTCTATTTACCTCTTCTATCATCTTCTGAGACCTAGTTATTATCTCCTCAATATTTATATCTTTTTTATAATAAAAGGTGATATTACCCACTTCTTTTTTATTATAATCACTTATATTATTTACTATATATTCACTATGAACACTCTCTATTTTATTAATTAAAAGTTCTTTCCATAAAAAGGTTTCTATAGTTAGAAAACCTATCACAAAAAAAAGAAACAAATAAATCTTTTGTCTCTTAGATATAGACATTCTTAATTTCATATTACCCTCCCCCTTTTATTGAAGGTATATGATATAAATTATACAATAATATTATGTAAACTTCATTGGGTATTTCTGTAATTTATATGATAAAACCCCCTAAATCCGTATTCGGATTTAGGGGGTAACATCCAATTCACTTATCTTTTAAGTATCTTATATTTATTTATCGTCAAATGCAACTACTCTAGCCAAGCTGGATTCTCCACCTTCCCATCTCCATGGGAATATTCCAATAATCATTCTTCCGCTAGGTAAGTTAACTAAATCTCCACCTACACACTCAGCATGGATAATCTCTCCATACTTTTGATGGAACATTTGTA
>DUPX01000023.1 GCA_012838085.1 Eubacteriaceae bacterium | reverse complement strand
TATAAAGTTGAAGGGATGATGAATGAAAATATTGAAAAGAATGATAATAATTATAAAGTAGTTATTGTTAAAAAAGGAGATACACTTTGGGATATTGTTGGTAAAGATATAGATGAAAAATATGATATTAGGGATGAGATTTATTTTGTGAAAAAACTAAATAATTTATCTACCTCTTATATATATCCAGGACAAGAAATAATAGTCCCCATAAGAGAATAGCTTGCTATTCTTTTTTTTTATATGTAGAATTTAAGTGAAAGAGGAGGAGATTACCAAATAAGAAGGTAGGTGTTAATATGAAATTGGCTTTTAAATTATGGATTGTAAGTGATGATGATAAAAAGATATTTGGGGAGGGACCGGAGGAATTACTTAATAAAATAGACAAATATGGGTCTTTAAGGCAGGGAGCAAACTCCATGAATATGTCCTATAGTAAAGCTTGGGGCATAATTGCAAATATTGAAAAAGAATTGGGAATAAAACTATTGGAAAAACAAATAGGTGGAACTAAGGGTGGGGGTTCAACATTGACCCCAGAAGCAAGGAAACTAATAAAAAATTATTTCACCATTAAAAAAGAAGCAGAACTGTATATAAATAAATTGGAAAAAATAATGTTGGATAACTTAAAATAATAAGATTTAAAAAAGGGAGAAGAATGTTATTCTTCCCGCAATTTAACAACCTGAGCAGCTTTTCTTCTTTGCTCATCATCTATTGCTGCATAGTGCTTTTTAGTTGTATTTACATCTTTATGGCCTAGAACATCGGCTACAATGTATATATCTCCTGTTTCCCTATATAAATTTGTGCCGTAGGTACTTCTAAGTTTATGGGGAGAAATATTTTTTAAAGGGGTAACCCTTTGGGTATACTTTTTAACTATTTTTTGTATAGAACTAACACCTAATCTTTTATTTTGTAAAGACAGAAACAAGGCATCTTCATGGCCAACTTTTGGATTTAATGTTGCTCTTTCATCAAGATATTTTTGGAGAATTTCAGCAACCTCATTGCTAAAATATAATATAACTTGGTTACCACCTTTTCTAGTTATTTTAAAACCATTTATACTAAAGTCAAAATCAGAAATATTTAATCCTACACATTCACTCACCCGAATTCCTGTTCCTAGTAATAGTGTAAGCAAGGCTAAATCACGATTTTTTGTATATTTATGATATCGCTTCTCAGTTTTGGAAAGATTATCTCCATTTTCAATCAAATCTAGTAATTTTACGACTTCATCAACTTCCAATTTAGTAATAGGCTTTTCGTTAATTTTAGGCATATCTACTAGTAATGTAGGATTTGATTTTATAATTCCTTTTTTAAATAAATATTTAAAAAAGGATCTTAAACTTGATAATTTCCTTGCTTTTCCTTTATTGCTATTTGAATAAGGAATAATCTTTGAGGGGTCTTCATAATGGGGCATAGAATATATAGATAGATATTCAAGAAATCTTTCAATATGTAAAGGTGTGATTAATTCTAATATATCTGTTGTAATATCAATAGGAGAATAGGATTGAAATTCACTTACTTCATTTGTTAAAAAGTAAAAGAATATTCTTAAATCAAAGGCATAAGCGATTCTAGTTTTTATTGAAGTGGTAGGTTCAATACCCCTAAAAAATAATTCACAGTGATAGGGGAGTTCTTTAACAAGTTTTCTTAATTTTAATTGTAGTTTGTTTTCAAAATCTTTATTATAATCACTTTTTGTTTTACTTTCCATAAAAGACACCACCTAATCAAATAGTATAAGTAAATTATACTATAGAAAATTAAATAGCACAATACTTTGCATTAAACTTGTGTTTAACGGAAAGTATATCTAATATTATTCAACTTGAAATTCTTATTACCCATAGTTACCTGTTGTTTTCCCTAAGTTTTGATTTAATAAAGATTTCTTAATTAATTCATCCTTAAAAGCATTTAAATTGCTTAGAACAGTTTTTAGTTAGATTAAACATATTTAATTAAACCCTAATAAACTATTATTTCTTCTTAAAAAGAATTTAAAGGGCTTGTTTTTTGTTTATTATTTTTCAAATAAATTATTCATTTCCTTTGACCTTTTTTCTGCTGCTATCATTGCCTCAATTATTGCATTTCTAAATCCATGCTTTTCTAATTGATGAACAGCAGCAATTGTAGTACCAGCTGGTGAACATACCATATCTTTTAAAATTCCAGGATGCTTTCCTGTTTCTAAAATCATCTTTGCGGCTCCAATAACTGCTTGAGTTGCAAAAATATAGGATTTATCTCTAGGCAATCCTAGCAATACTCCTCCATCTGCAAGGGATTCAATAAAAAGATCTACATATGCAGGGCTACTTCCACTTATTGCCGTAACTGCATCTAACAAGTTTTCTTCCACTTCTTCAACTATACTAAAGCTACTTAATAGTTTTTTTATAAAAAGTGTTTCTTCATATGATACTGGGGATTTGGTGGCCATTCCTGTCATACCCTCCCCTATCAAAGCAGGAGTATTAGGCATTATTCTAATTATTTTGGGATCAAAATTAAAAAAGTATTTTATAAATTCAATAGAAATTCCTGCAGCCATAGATATAAATATTTGTCCTGGTTTTGCAAAATCACTGATTTCACTTAAAACTTCAGTTATAACTTGTGGTTTAATTGCTAGAAATACTATATCTGACTGCTCAATA
Source organism: Eubacteriaceae bacterium (assembly GCA_012838085.1). Taxonomy (GTDB): domain Bacteria; phylum Bacillota; class Clostridia; order Eubacteriales; family Garciellaceae; genus DUPX01. The sequence goes on along the minus strand of DUPX01000023.1, from coordinate 9,894 downwards.
ATATTCTTATTATCTTTTCCAATATTAAATCCAAATTGTAATGCTTTTTCTTTTAAAATTGTAGAGTTATAATCAAATCCATATATTTGTTTTTCATTTGTCATATTAGACTCTATAAGTCCTTGGATAATAGCACTACCCATATTACCCACTCCAATAAAACCAATCCTCTTATCCACTCTATCACTCCTCATGTTCACTCATTATTCTTTCATACTCATCCCTTACATTATCAAATTCATCATCATCCTCAATGGGGATTAATACTTCATCACCTAATTCATCTCTGTCAATTCTAAAAATATATGCTGAATCTTCCTCATTATCCAATGGCAGAAGAATCGCATAATCTTTTTCTTTTAGACTTAAAGTAGCTATAACTTCAAAATCTACTTCATTTCCCTCTTCATCCATTAATGACACAATATTTTCTTGATTAGTATTCACATTTTACACCACCATTTTATATTTGTACTTTATTATTTTATTATAGTAAACTTTACCATCAATATACATAGAAATGTCTATAATTAAAATCAATCTTTAAAAAGTTTATGGTTATTCAATGATTTAAGTATTCAAGATAATTTTGTAATATATAGACGGCTGCTAATTTATCAATTACTTTTCTTCTTTTTTCTCTACTAATATCTGCTTCTAGAAGGGTTCTTTCAGCTGAAACAGTAGTTAATCTTTCATCCCAGTATACTATCTTAGGGTTTATTCTTTTTTTGAGGAAATTTCCAAAGTCTTGTACTTTTTTACCTTGGGGACCAATAGTTCCATTCATATTTTTAGGTATTCCCAGTACTATTGTTTCAACATTTTCGTACATATCTATAATTGACTGCAATTTTGCCAAATCCTTTTCTAGGTTTTCCCTTTTAATAGTGGTAACTCCCTGGGCGGTATAACCCAATAAATCACTTATTGCAACTCCTATGGTTTTATTTCCAACATCTAAACCTAAAATTCTTCCCATTTTTTACTTTCTCCTATATTATTTTCAAACAAAATTCTGGGCAATAGGCACCACAGTATCCACAAAGTATGCAATTTTCTATATTAACTATTGCCTTTCCATCTACAACCTTAATTGCATTATGAGTACAATTCTTTTCACAATTACCACAACCAACACACCAAAAATCCACCAGTAATCGTCTTGGCTTTTTTCTTAATTTATCTTTGATACTTTGGTTAATATCCCAACCATTGAAAGCTGAAACATTATATAATACCTCTTCAATAGACTGCATTCCTACTGCAATGGAATCAAGGAAATCTAAGGATAAAACATAGTTAAAACATTTTTCTATATTATTAATTAAATTTCCACCACCTAAGGGCTTCATTCCATATATTCCTTTGCCCATAGACTTTGCATATTTAATTGCTAATTCCATATCTTGACGACTTCCATCTCCAATTCCTATTCCGTTTATATTGATAATAGGATGGATTACATCTACTTCTGGAATTTTAGAGGCTAATTTAACAACTTCTACTTTATGTGTAGATATGCCTACAGCCCTAATATTACCTTTCTTTTTTTCTTTTAGAAAATATTCAAATGCTTCCCAATGCCCCTTGATTGTATGAATACTTTCCTGTTCATGGAGCATAAATATATCAATATAATCTCTGCCTAATAATTTTAGTGCTTTATGAAAACTTGATTCTGCTCCCTTTTTTTCATAATCATAGGATTTAGTTGAAATAATTAATTCCCTTTTACTAAATTCCATTGCTTTTTTAATATGGGGATAGGTATTATATAAATCTGCAGTATCTATAAAGTTAACTCCTTTTTCCATAGCAAAAGCAATTATTTTACCCCCTTCTTCAGGTGTAAGGTTGGCCTGCAAAGGCCCCACTGTTAACCCTCCGAAACAAAGCTTTGAAACCTTTAAACCTGTATTACCCAAATCTTTATATTCCAATTAAAAACCTCGCTATCTATTATGTAATATCTTTATATTTTGAATTTGTCAATGGTTCTTGAATTAAAATATATAACAAGCTAAAAGATAAAAATATTAAGCAAGTAGCTGCAGCAACAACTCCTGAATCATTTACCATAAATGCTGTTATACTTGCAACTACAATTCCAGCCCAGCCCTTTGACAAATATGAATATCTATTAAAGACTTTCTTTAATTCGCCATATGGTTTATAAAATAGTATTGCAAAGACCATTAAAGTAGCAACTAATACCTTACTCCAAATAGTAACACTAAATAATCTAATATTCATGGCAATTTTTCTTGTTACGATTGTAATTAAAGATGTGATTCCCCCTTCTTTGATAGAAGATATTGCTCCAGCCAAATGACTTTGGCTTTTTAAAAACATAGTATCCACAACAGCCATTATTGAAACAACTATAATTACACTAATAATTCCAAAAATTACTTGTTTCCATCCGATTTTTATTTCATATAACCTTAAAGATATAAAAATTGTAGCCATTGTTGCCGTAATAGTTCCCCCCACATTTGCTCCCCATTTTGGATAACCTATAACTATTATCAATAATGTTAATAGACTCATTATTATATATTTAGGCATCTTAAATACTTCTTTTAGTCCTAGGAACAATACTAGGGCAGATCCCACAAGTACCCCCATATATTCATTACCTATACCATAATATCTAGCTCCTATAATAGGATCATATCCTAATAATGATGAGCGTATCAACGGACTACCCATCAAAATATCCCCTATTAAACCTATTGTCATCATTAAGGATATTAATATAATTGGAATAATAGGATTGCCAGTTTTTTTACCTATAAAATAGCTTATCCAACTTATAAATATGGTAAATACAATCAGGATAATAAATGTTAAAGTCAAGCTATTGATTTTAAATACTGGTAAATAAAGAAGAACAACAGGAATTACCATACCACTTAATAATAAGTTTTTAATTATAGGATAATATCTATTACTAATTCTGCTTTTAAATAATACCATTATTAGTGCTATAACTAGTAATATAATCTGAAATATTGCAAAAAAGGATAATACCGGTAGTCTATTATTGGAAGTTGAAACAATTAATTCATTTATATTTAACAAAGCACTTAGATTATTGTCAGTAGGTACTATTTCAATAGGCTTTCCTATCATATTTGATTGCTCTATATTAAGATATTTTAATATGGTTGGGGCTATATCTATATTTCCAACTATTCCTTCCCTTCTAGTGGTGGAAGATTTAAGGACGCCCTTTTCTATATTATCTCCATATAGAATTAATGGGGTTAATTTAAACCCATTTTTGATATCTTCATCATTGGCAAAGGGTGTTACAATCATTAGTAATTTATTTTTTTTATTTACTAAACCTATAATATTTTCTATAAACAAGTCAATTTCTTTTATTATTGCATCTTTATGCTTTGTATACATAATTGATGATAAGTTTTCCTTTTCCTCCTCTAAACGAGAAATATCACCTGTTTCAACTATAGTTAATGCAGAGAAGTCATTTTGTAAGTAATTATAGATTTTTTGATAATTAGTCTTTATACCACCAGGAAAAGAAATATCTTCAATTAGGATATTAGAGGAAATGTCACCATGGTCTACCCTTCCCCAACTGTCCATTGCAATTAAAACATGGGGATTTTTATTATCATCAATTTTTGTATTCATATTTCCATAAACAGATGTATTTAGATCTTTTTCTTTTATTAGGCTCCCTAATTGACCTACAATAGCCTTGTATTCACCTGCAGTATTGTATGCTATTAACTTATTAATATCAAGATTTATAATTCCATCATCAGGAGGAGTTTTTCCAGTTCTGGTTTTATAAATTAGTTTATTTTCCTCTGTTGCTGGAAATGCCTGGGAATTTAACCAGTTGCTTTCCGCTCTAACTCCTGCACCTATAGTAGCATAAGCTTTAGGTGTAATTGCTGTACCAGCAGTTCGGGTGTTCATTAATCCAACACCACTATTGTCAATTATTTTGGCGATAGAATTCATTTCTAGTAGATCATCATAGTTTACTTGATTGACTATAATCATAATAACTTGTTTTTCTTGGTAGGCATGAACAGATAAGGGAATAATAGATAAAAACATAATAAATATAATAGCAGCTAATAATGTCTTCTTTAGAAATGTCTTAATCAAAAAAACCACTCCTATTTTTGATTTAAATAGTTTTTCAATAATTCTTCTAAAATTTCATCCCTTTCTACCCTTCTTATTATACTTCGTGCATTATTATGACTAGTAATATAAGTGGGATCCCCTGAGATTATATATCCTACTATTTGGCTAATGGGATTATAGCCCTTTTCATTTAAAGCCTCAAAAACTTCTGATAGGATTTCCCTTACCTTTTTTGACTTATCCAGATCAACATTAAACTTTATTGTAGAGTCATTATTATTCACATTTATTACCTCCTTAAGTTCTCTTTAATCTATTATATATGGTATCTATTATATTTTCTATAGTTAGCCCCATCTTTTAACAAATGTATTATGAAAGAAATAAAAAACAATGTTTTTATTATTATAGGATAGGAAATATTTTCTATACCTGGATATCTAGACTAATCCAGTTTTTTAAAAACTAAACATATTAAATTAATTTATAAAGGATATAGAAAAGTTATTTTTAAAATCAACTATCCTATATCCTCTGAATCTAAATAAAACTAATCATTATTAATGACTTGTTGTTCTATTAAATTTTTAGCTAGTGATAGGGCTTGGGATATTTTATTTGTATCTTTTCCTCCTGCTTGAGCCATATCTGGCCGACCACCTCCTCCACCTCCAGTGGTCTTTGCAATTTCTCCTACTAATTTTCCAGCATGTATTCCTTTTTTAATTACATCTTTAGTTGCCATAATAACAAAGTTTACCTTATCATTTTTCGATGTGGCTAGAATAATTAATCCTGACCCTAATTTATCTTTTAGTTGGTCTCCTAATTTTCTTAATCCTGCCATATCAAATTCATCTTCTTGGGAAATAATAGTTGTTATACCCGATATTAGTTTCTTCTTTCCAAGCAATTCTTCAACAATTGTCTTGGAAATTTTATTCCTAAGGTCATCTATGACTTTTTCTTGATTTTTTTGATAATCAATAATATCCATAATTTTACCAGTCAAATCTTTAGATGATGTTTTTAATAACTGGGAGGCTTTTAATAATTCTTCTTCTTTAGATTTATAATATTCTATGGCTGCTTTACCAGTTACTGCTTCAATTCTTCTTATACCAGCAGCAATTCCTCCTTCACTAGTTATTTTAAATACACCTGCCTGACTAGTATTAGATAAATGGGTGCCACCACAAAGCTCAGCACTATAATCTCCTACTTTGACCACTCTAACTTTTTTTCCATATTTTTCTCCAAATATTGCAATGGCACCAAGTTTTATTGCCTCCTCTTTGCTAGTATAGATTGTTTTAATATTTAAACCTTCTAAAATAATGTCATTTATTTTATTTTCTACTGTTTCTATTTCTTCTTTAGTTAGGCCAGTAAAATGCTGAAAGTCAAATCTTAAACGCTTGTCTGTTACTAAGGAACCCGCCTGTTCAACATGTTCTCCTAGTATTTCCTTTAATGCTTTATGCAATAAATGGGTAGCGGTATGATTTCGGGCTGTATTCATTCTCAATCCTTTATTTATTCTTGCCAAAACATTTTGATTGTTTCGAATAAAGCCTTCTACCACCTGCCCCAAATGAAGAATTTTATCTTTCTTACCTTTTTTACAATCATATACTCTTACTAAACCTGTTTTAGTTTCTATAATTCCACTATCTCCAATTTGTCCTCCCCCTTCAGGGTAGAAGGGAGTTTTATCTAATAAAAGAATAATTTCTTCATCCTTTTTAGCCTCTGTAACTGGTTTACCATCTTTTGCTATAGCAAGAAGTTTACCCTTTACTTCTATATCACTATAACCAACAAATTCCGTAGCAATGTCATTATCTAAATATGAGAAAGGATCATCCTTCCATCCCTCCATTTCATTATTACTCCTTGCTTCTCTTGCCCTTTCTTTTTGTTTTTCCATTTCTTTGTTAAACTCTATTTCATCAACTTTCATGTCCTTTTCTTCAAGAATTTCTTTAGTAAGATCTAAAGGAAATCCGTAAGTGTCATAAAGTTTAAAAGCCTCTATACCTGTAAGGGTTTTTGTATTTTTCTTTTTTAATTCTGTTATGTGTTGTTCAAGTATATTTAAGCCCTGATCTATAGTTTCCTGAAATCTTTGTTCTTCAATAAGTATGATTTTTTCTATAGTACTACGTTTTTTCTCTAATTCTTTATAATAATCTTTTGATACTTCTATAACCATATTGGATATTTTATATAAAAAGGGCTCATGTAATCCCAAAAGTTTACCATGTCTAGCAGCCCTTCTTAATAATCGTCTTAATACATATCCTCTTCCTTCGTTGCTAGGTAATATTCCATCACTTATCATAAAGGTTACACTTCTTATATGGTCTGTGATAACACGTATAGATGTATCTATAGAATTATTCTTACCATATTCTATATTTGCCAATGAAGATATATAATTTAAAATTTGTTTTATGGTATCTATTTCAAATAAATTATTTACTCTCTGCATTATTACCGCCATACGTTCAAGACCCATACCTGTATCTATATTTGGATGTGCTAAGGGATGATAGTTTCCTTCTTCATCTTTGTTATACTGGGTAAATACTAAATTCCAAAATTCTACAAAACGATCACAATCACATCCTAGTGTACAGTTATCCTTGCCACAACCTACTTCCTCTCCTAGATCAAAATATATTTCTGAGCAGGGACCACAAGGCCCTACACCTATTTCCCAAAAATTATCTTCTTTTCCCAACTTGATAATTCTATTAGCATCCACACCTATTTTTTTATTCCATATTTCAAAGGCTTCATCATCTTCTTCATATATACTAATCCATAATTTATCTATAGGTAATTCTAAATCCTTAGTTATGAATTCCCATGCCCATTGTATAGCTTCATTTTTAAAGTAATCACCAAAAGAAAAATTCCCTAACATTTCGAAGAAGGTTCCATGCCTTGCAGTTTGGCCTACCCTGTCAATATCTGGTGTTCTAATGCATTTTTGACAGCTTACTATTCTATTTTTTGGAGGTTTTTCCTCTCCAGTAAAATAAGGTTTCATGGGTGCCATCCCTGAATTAATTAATAGTAAACTTTTATCATTTTGGGGGACTAGTGAAAAACTGTCTAGTCTTAAGTGCCCCTTACCTTCAAAAAATTTTAAAAATCTTTCCCTAATTTCATTTAATCCTAATGATTTCATAATCTTAGCCTCCTATTTCAATAAATAAAAAAACTCTCCATCCCCATAAGGGACGAAAAGCTATTTTCGCGGTACCACCCTAGTTATTAGTTAAAATAAACTAATCACTCAAACAATAACGGTTGTTTGCCGTTAAGATCTACTTAATTTCAATCTTAAAACTCCAAGACTGCTTCATTTTATCTATCTAGAAACCTTCCACCAATTGATTTCCTCTCTGTAAGAAATCGATAAAATTACTACTTCTCTTCATAGTTTTTATTAATAATTTTTGTAAATATGTTTTATTATTATATAAATAATATATATCTTTGTCAATGTGCTATTATTTTTTAGCCATATAGTCATCTATTGCAGCCTTAATTGCTTGTTCTGCCAATACTGAGCAATGGACTTTTTCGTGGGGAAGTCCACCTAAGGCTTCTACTACTGCGTTATTTGTAATTTTTAGAGCTTCATCTATAGTTTTTCCTATCACCATTTCAGTTGCAATACTACTTGTAGCAATTGCAGCACCACATCCAAAAGTTTTAAATTTAATATCTTTAATAATATTATCTTCTACCTTAATATACATTTTCATTATATCTCCGCATTTTGCATTTCCAACTTCACCTATGCCATCTGCATCCTTAATATCCCCAACATTTCTTGGATTAGTGAAATGATCCATAACTTTATCACTATACACTTTATTCTCCCCCTTTAACTTTTTCATATAATGGTGACATATTTCTTAGCCTTTTTATAATCTTTGGAAGTTCCTGTAATAAATAATCTATATCCTCTTCCTTAGTATATTTTCCTATTGATAGGCGTAAAGAACCATGGGCAATTTCATGAGATAATCCTATTGCTAATAGTACATGGGATGGATCTAAGGTACCTGACGTACAAGCAGAACCACTTGAACCACAAATCCCTACCATATCTAGACTTAACAATAGGGCTTCTCCTTCTATAAATTGGAAACTTATATTAACATTCCCCGGCAATCTATTGTGGGGATGACCATTTAATATAACATAATCTATATTATCAAAAATACCTTTGATTAACTTATCCCTTAAATTAGTTAGATCTTGAATGTTTTTATCTAAATTATTATAAGCAATTTCTGCTGCCTTGCCAAAGCCTACAATTCCAGGAACATTTTCTGTACCTGCCCTCTTTTTTCTTTCTTGAGCACCACCATGAATAATAGGATCAATTTTGATGCCTTTTTTTATATAAAGTGCACCTATTCCTTTAGGTCCATATATTTTATGGGCTGATATGGAAAGGAGATCAATATTCATATCCTTAACATCTATAACTGTATTTCCTATGGCTTGTACTCCATCTGTATGAAAATAAATATTATTTTCCTTTGCTATTTTGCCAATTTCTTTTATAGGTTGTATAGTACCAATTTCATTATTTGCAAACATAATAGTTATTAATATGGTCCTGTCATTTATTTCACTTTTCAAATCTTCTAGGCTAATTAATCCATATTTATCGACAGGTAGATAAGTAACTCTAAAGCCATGCTTTTCTAAATATTTGCATGAATGTAGAACCGCATGGTGTTCTATACTTGAAGTAATAATATGGTTACCTTTGTTTTTTAGTGCTATTGCAATACCTTTTATTGCCCAATTATCAGATTCTGTACCTCCACCTGTAAAGAATATCTCTCTTGCATCAGCATTAATTAATTTTGCTATTTTATACCTTGCATTTTCAATAGCTTTTTTACTATCCCTGCCATAGGAATAAACACTAGATGGATTACCAAAATCATTGTTAAAATAGGGTAACATTTCATTTAGTACTTCTGAGTCAACGGGTGTTGTAGCTGAATAATCAAAATACTTTCTTTCCATTTTTATCAACTCCCAAACTTAATATTATATATAGTACATATAAGCTTTATTATTTAGTTTTTTTTCATAATTATCAACCATGTCTGCCAAACTAATTTCGTCTATAACATCATTAATACTGTCTCGTAATTTTAACCAAATATCTCTGGTAACACAAATATTAGACTTTTCACAAAGAAAGGAATCATCTTCATTCACACAATCTGTTGGGGCTATAGGTCCTTCTAATACCCTTATTATATCTCCTACTTTAATATCTTCAGGATGATAAGCTAGTATATAGCCTCCTTGTGCTCCTCTTATGCTTGAAATTAAGCCAGCTTTTCTTAGACTAGCAAACAATTGCTCTAAATATGGTTCAGAGATAAATTGTCTTTCTGATATTTCTTTTATAGAAATAGGACCTTGACCATATCTAACTGCTAAATCAAACATTGCAGTAACACCGTATCTTCCTTTGGTAGAAAGCTTCAAATCAATCACCCTTAAAGTATTATTTTAATTCCGAGTAACTAACTCGGAATTATGAAATAAGATTATCATAATAGCTTAAAACTGTCAATAATACCCTTTAAGTATTTTAATATTTATCGTGGAAAATTTTAAGATATTTATAAAATAAAATACCAGATTTTGTATGGGCTTAAAGTATTGCATTCATTCATTTATTAGGCTATTATTAAATATGTAAAC
>DUPX01000022.1 GCA_012838085.1 Eubacteriaceae bacterium | reverse complement strand
TTATTAGTTAGTTTATGAGGGCATTCAGACCATTGAATACAATGTGGTAATAGTAATAAAACATCTTATAACAGGTAAAAATACTAAAATTGTTCCGATAAAGAGCTTTATAAGTAATTTGTTGTTATCTTTTATTTCTTGGTACATTTATTAACAACCACCTTCACCCAAAACCGTACCAATATTTACATCATGGCCTCTAATATATGAATCTACGCTCATTTTTTTACCACTTGGCATTTGGATTTCTTCAATTGCGATTAGACCCTTACCTGTTTTTACTATCCAGCCTAAATTTTTAATATAATCTAATATAATACCAGGTTTTCCACTTCCATCTTGCACTTCATATATGCTAGTTTTCCATATTTTCATTTTCTTACCCTTTAAAAATGTATATGATCCAGGCCAAGGATTTGTGCCTCTGACTAAATTTACAATACTTTTGGCTGAATGGTTCCAATTTATTATCCCGACATCCTTAGTTAACATTGGAGCATAGCTTTCCTTACTATGGTCTTGTGCTATTCTGTTCACTTTATTTTGTTTAATATCTTCTAGAGTTTTTAACAGTAGTTCTTTACCTAAATTAGCTAATAGATCATGAAGTTGGCCAGCTGTCATATCATCTGATATTTCAATTTCTTTTTTTAAAATTATATCTCCAGTGTCTAAACCTGTATCCATATACATAGTAGTTACACCTGTTTTTTTCTCTCCATTTATAATAGCCCAATTAATTGGTGCTGCTCCCCTATATGCAGGAAGTAATGACGCATGCACATTTACACAACCACTTTTAGGAATTTTCAATATTTCCTTTGGAAGAATTTTACCATAAGCAATTACAATTATTATATCAGGTTTTAATAATCTTAAATGGGATATTAGGGATTCATCCCTTAAGTTTAAAGGCTGTAATACACTTATATTATGTTTTAATGCTATTTCCTTAACAGGAGTATATTTTACTTTCTTTCCCCTATCTCGAGGTTTATCAGGTTGGGTAACTATAGCTAAAATATTATAGTTCTTTTCAATTAGGCCTAAAAGAGAAGGTATAGCAAATTCTGGGGTTCCCATAAAGACAATTTTCATATTTTCACCTACTTTATACTTCAACATATTTTACGACCTTATCTGTAAATAAAATTCCATCTAAATGGTCCATTTCATGAGATAATGCTCGGGCTAAAAATCCTTCCCCTTTGATTAATATCTCCTTTCCTTCTATATCTAAACCTTTAACCTTAATCAATTCAGGTCTTACTACAATGCCAGCTTTTCCCGGAACGCTTAAACATCCTTCAATTTCTTCTTGTTTTCCTTCTGTATAAACAGGCTCAGGATTAATTATTGTAATTGGCCCTTCTCCCACATCTAATACAATTATTCTCTTTAAAACTCCCACCTGGGGTGCAGCTAGTCCAACACCTTCAGCTTGATACATTGTATCTAACATATCCTCAGCTAATTCTTTTATTCTCTCATCTATATTTTTAATCTTTCTAGATTTTTTTCTTAAAATTGGATCCCCGTCTTTTCTAATGTGTCTAATAGCCATTAAAATCTGCCTCCTTTTATCATTATTTTATCACGATTTATAACAAACTAACAGGGTCTATATCTATGGCAATATTTATTTCATTATACCTACACAAATGTTCTCGATATAAATCCCTTAATATATTCCTAAATTCGTCAACTTCTTTTGTTTTAATTATAAGATGCCATCTATATTTATTGCTTATTCTGGTAATTTGAGCTGGTACTGGTTTATAAACATCATTCAGTAAATAATTCTTATCAGTTGATTTTAAATAGTTAATAATATTTTTATAAAATTTATGGGAAAATTTTATTACTTTATCTTCATTCTCATTTGAAAATATTATATTAATTATATTGCTAAAGGGAGGATACAACATTTCCTTTCTTATTGCAATTTCTTCCTGGTAAAAGCTCTTATAGTCATGGTTTTTAGCATGAATTAAGCTATAATGTTCTGGATTATATGTTTGTACTATAACATTTCCAGAAATCATCCCCCTTCCAGCCCTTCCCGCTACCTGTGTAGTAAGTTGAAATGTTCTTTCAGCTGCACGAAAATCTGGAAGATTTAAGGATGTGTCTGCTATTATTATTCCAACTAATGTTACATTAGGAAAATCTAATCCCTTAGCTATCATTTGTGTTCCTATTAATATATCAGCCTCACTGCTCTTAAAGGAATTTAATATTCTAGCATGGGCACCCTTGTTTTTAGTAGTATCTATATCCATTCTTAATATTCTTGCATCTGAAAATTCCTTTTTTATTATATTCTCTACTTTTTGTGTTCCAGTTCCAAAAAACTTGATTTTATTCCCTTTACAATCAGGACAAATTTTAGATGGGGTTTTGTGATAACCACAGTAATGACACATTAAACCCCCTTGAGTATGATGATATATCAGGGAAACATCACAATTAGGGCATTTCTCTACATAGCCACATTCTCTACAGGATATAAATGTGGAATATCCCCTTCTGTTTAAAAATAAAATTATTTGTTGCTTTTTATTCAATTTATCTCTAATTTCTTTTTTTAAGATATTACTTAAAATTGAATAATTTCCCTCTTTTAATTCATTTCTCATATCAACAAAGGTAATTTTAGGCATTGGATTATTGTCTATTCTTTTTTCTAGAGAAAATAACTTATATTCCTTATTCATACTCTTATAATAACTTTCAATGGAGGGAGTTGCAGTACCTAATACTAAGTGACAACTTTCATATTCACATCTTTTTTCTCCTATCTCTCTTACATGATATCTAGGCCTTATGGAGGATTTATAAGTGTTCTCATGTTCCTCATCTATAATAATAAGACCTAATTTATCTAAAGGGGCAAAGATAGCTGATCTTGCCCCTATTACTATATTTGCCTTGCCAGATTTAATCCTTTTCCACTGATCATATTTTTCCCCTAGGGATAAACCACTATGTAGTATAGAGACCTGTTCTCCAAATCTACCCATAACCCGTTCAACCATCTGGGGAGTTAAAGAAATCTCTGGCACTAATAAAATAGATTGCTTGCCTTCCTTCAGCATTATCTGAATCATATTTAAATATACTTCAGTTTTACCGCTACCTGTCACACCATGTATTAGCATTTTTTGAGGTTCAATAACTGATAGCTTTTTAAACTCTTTTACTATATTTTCCTGTTCTGTGGTTAATTTAAGCTCAGGATAACTAAAGTTTTTATCATTATATGGATTTCTAAAAAGCATTTGGCTATTAATTTTAATTAAGCCTTTTTTTAGTAATGAATCTATGGAACTCTTATTAAATTTTAAATCCTTATATAACTCACTATAGCTTATAGGATGATGTTCTAAACTATTTATTATTTCCAGCTGTTTATGAGCATTTTTACTTATTTCTTTTAAATATTTGTCCTTACTTTTATATTTGCCCGAAAGAGTTATATATTTTTCTCTTTTATCACTAACTTTTGTATAAAAATGTTCTTCTATAGAAATATACTTCTTTTTAGCCATTTGCAAAATCTTTTTGTACAGATTACCCTTAAATTCTTTTTGTAATAACTCCAGCCATATTTCACCTTTATTAGCAATTAAATATTCTAAAATCTTCTTTTCTTCCTCATTAATTAAATTACATAATAATTTTTCAGTAGTTATATTTTTATTTAAGATAATATTAATCTTTTTTTCTAAATTCATACCTGTAGGTATCATTAATTGAATAGCTTCTATATGTAAACATAAATAATTATTTTTTATCCATTGAGATAATTTTAATTGGTTGCTTGATAGCATTGGTTCTAAATCTATAATCTGTTCTATATATTTGAGCCTTTTTTCTTTCACATAAGAAAAACTTTTTATTTTTATGATAAAGGCATCTATTTTTTTGTTTCCTCTACCAAAGGGAACTATTACCCTTTGGCCTATTTTTATATTATTTAATAATTTTTCAGGTATTTTATAATCAAAATATTGATCAATATTTATATTGGGTTGATTTATTATTACTTGGGCATACATAACTTTCTTCAAAATTATCATCCTTTAAATACTTTCTACAGCCTTAGCAGCCATTATAAAATATGAAAGCGTACTTATTGTACGCTTTATATTTTTTTTACTACCTGATTAAATATTTCTTTAGCAATATGTTTTTTTGACATTTTTGGTAGTTCTATAATTGTGCCTTCACTATCTATTATTTTAACTACATTAGTATCTGTAGCAAAACCTGCACCTTTTTGTTTTAAATCATTAGCTACAATAAAATCAAAATTCTTTTTCTTTAATTTTATTTTTGCATTATCAATAAGGTTCTCTGTTTCAGCAGCAAAACCCACTAATATTCTGTTCTCTTTTCTTTTGCCTAGTTCATAGGCAATATCCTTTGTTTTTTCTAAGGTTAATATCAATTCGTCGCCAGACTTTTTAATTTTTTCTTTTGAAATATCTTTGGGTCTATAATCTGCAACTGCTGCTGATTTAATGATAATATCTGCTGCGAGATAATTTTTCATAACCTTAGTATACATTTCTTCACTAGTGGTTATATATTCAACTTCTACACCCTTGGGAACAGTTAAATTTGTAGGTCCTGAAATTAAAAGTACATCAGCACCTCTATCTACAGCCTCCTGAGCTAGAGCATATCCCATTTTCCCAGAAGAATGATTTGAAATAAAACGAACAGGATCTATTGTTTCCCTTGTAGGCCCAGCTGTAATTAAAACCCTTTTACCTTCCAAATCCTTTTTTTTAAATATACTTAATATTTTTTCTTCTATTGCACTAGGACTTGGCAATTTTCCTGGTCCTTCATCACCACAGGCTAACATTCCTGAATCAGGTTCCATAAATATATATCCTAAAGCTTCTAGTTTCTTTATATTTTCTTGTACAATAGGATTTATATACATTTGAGTATTCATTGCTGGAACTATTAGTTTTATCGCTTCAGTTGCCATGATGGTGGTAGATAGCATATCATCAGCGATTCCATTGGCTATTTTACCGATAATATTTGCAGTAGCTGGTACAATGGCAAAAATATCAGCTTTTTGAGCTAAGGAAATATGTTCTACTTCCCAATATTTTATACTTTGGAAAGTATCCACTACCACTACATTTTGTGTTAAAGTTTGAAAAGTCAATGGCGTTACAAATTTGGTAGCTGACTTAGTCATTATAACATGAATATCTCCACCCTGTTTTTTTAAGAGACTAATCAATTCTAAAGACTTATATGCGGAAATCCCACCTGTTATACCTAATACAATTGTTATATTATTCAACATAGAGTCACCCCATACTACTTACACCTCAATATTTTCAAACTCTAAGGCTTCAGCATTAATTTCATTGATTGCTATAGTTACAGGATTCTTTGAATCAATATCAATTTGTTTTTCATAGCCATCCACTAATTGCCTAGCTCTTTTTGCTGCAATAACAACTAAAGAATATTTATTATTTACCTTATTTAGTAAGGACTTTATTGATGGATATATCAATTTATTTCCCTCCTTTAATATCTTCTAATTTACTATTTATTCTATCTACTCTGCACTTTTCAGCAATAATGATGGATTTTACTTTTTTAACTGCTTCATGTATTTTATCATTAATTACTACATAATTATACTTTGAAATATAATTTATTTCCTCATAAGATGCTTTAAATCTCTTAGATAACTCATTTTCAGTTTCTGTTCCCCTGTTGGTAATTCTATTTTTTAATTCTTCCATAGAAGGTGGCATTATAAATATGAATACTCCATCGGGAAATTTAGATTTCACTTTTAGTGCACCCTGTATATCTATTTCTAATATTACATCATTACCTAAACTTAATTCCTTTAAAACTTTTTCTTTTGGAGTACCATAATAATTATCATAAACCTTCGCATATTCTAATAAATCGCCATCATTCAACATTTTATTAAATTTTTTATGATCAATGAAATAATAATTTATACCTTCTTTTTCACCTATTCTTGGTTTTCGTGTAGTTACAGATATGGATAATTTAAGATTATTTGATTCCTCTAATAATGATTTGCAAACTGTTCCTTTACCAGCACCAGACGGGCCTGATATTACTATTAATAGCCCATTATCTTTTGAATTATTAATATATTTTCCCATTTTTATCCTCTATTATATAATTATCTTTATTATCCAAACGATTAGCTACTGTTTCAGGTTGAACAGCAGATAAAATAATATGTCTACTATCTGTAACAATAACAGCTCTTGTTCTTCTACCATAGGTTGCATCTATTAGTAAACCCTCATCTCTAGCTTCTTGTATTAATCTTTTAATGGGTGCTGATTCAGGACTTATTATTGCAATAAGTCTATTTGCCGATACTATATTTCCAAATCCAATATTGATTAATTTAATAGTCACTTTTCTTCACTCCTTATTCAATATTTTGAATTTGTTCTCTAATCTTTTCAAGTTCACTCTTTATGGAAACTACTTCTGATGATATTTCATAGTAATTGCCTTTGGAACCAATTGTATTAATTTCCCTATTCATTTCTTGTATAATAAAATCTAACTTTCTACCGATTACCATATCATTTAATGTATTTTTAAACTGTTTAATATGACTTTTTAATCTTGTTAGTTCTTCATCAATGCTTACTTTATCAGCTAGGATTGCAACCTCTGTTAATATTCTAGTTTTATCCAATTCTACAGAGTTTGTAAACTCCATTATCTTTTCTACAAGCCTTTCTTCATACTCTTTATTAACTTGAGGAGCTATATTTTCTATCTTTTTTATTCTCTCTTCAATTTTATTGCAATAATTTATTAAATCTAATTTAAGATTTTTCCCTTCAGCTACTCTAGTTTGCTCTAAATTGTTTAGAGCATTTATTAAAGCCTTACTCAATATATCCCATAATTCCTCAATATCATATTCTTTTTCATCAACATTTAATACCTCAGGGAAACGAGCAATAAATGACAAGCTTATATCTCCATTTAATTCAGGCAGGGATTGTTTTAGTTTATTTAATGCACTAAAATAACCTTTTGCTAAGCCCAAATCTAATTTGACTTCCCTTTCATCCTGATTTAATACTTCTAAATCAATATATATTTCTATTCTACCCCTAGTTACATAGGAATTAACAACACTTCTAATTTTATCTTCTATACAATTAAGTTGTTTAGGCATCCTAATAAAGTAATCCCTATATCTATGATTTATAGTTTTTATTTCTGCTATACATATAAACCTTTCATCCCTATATTCCCCTCTACCAAAGCCTGTCATACTTTTCATGTAAACCACCTTTTCTTTCTTCTAAAATAGTAATGTAGAATAGTTCCTGTCACTTTTTTAATTGTTACTCTACTTACTATATCATAATTATAAACACAGTAGTTTACAATATTATAACATAGTATGTTAAAATAACTTATATATTTGAATTATTATAAGGAGGCTATATAATGGCTTTTGATGGTATCACAATATATGCTCTAGTCCAAGAATTAAATCAAAAACTATGTAATGGCTATATAGAAAAAATATTTCAACCAGAAAGTGACGAGCTAAATATAAATATTAGAAATAATAAAAGAAATTATACTCTACTTCTATCATCTAATGCAAATAATCCTAGGGTATATATTGCTCAAAATACTAAACCAAACCCTAAAATTGCTCCTCCATTCTGTATGCTAATGAGAAAAAACTTAACTAGGGGAAGAATTCTTTCTATTATGCAGCCGTTGATGGAAAGAATTATAGAAATAGAAATTGCAACCTTTAATGAATTAGGAGATCAGGTAAATAAAGTTTTAATAATCGAAATTATGGGACGCCATAGTAATATAATTTTAGTAAACAAAGAAACAAATATTATTATTGATAGTATTAAAAGAGTTGGCAGTAATATAAGTAGATATAGACAGGTGCTACCAGGTAAAGACTATATTTATCCTCCAAGCCATGGTAAATGTAATCCCTTTGATATGAATTATGCCCAGATAAAATCTCTATTAAATATGTTCCCTAAGAATAAAAAAATAGAAAACTTCTTTGTAAACTCTTTTATTGGTATAAGTCCTTTAATATCTAGGGAGATTTGTTTTGAAAGTGATGTATATAATGGAGAGGCTATTAAAAACTTGTCAGAATTAGATAAAGATGCTTTAATATTTTCTTTTTTAGTTTTAATTGAAAGAATTAAAACTAAAAACTTTATTCCTAACATTGTCTATAACGAAAGGGAAAGAACAATAATTGATTTTTCAGTAATTACGTTGAAACAATTTTCTCAATTAAATGCAAAGAAATATCAATCCATTTCTGTATTATTGGAGAGCTTTTATAATAAAAAAGATAATTTAAATAGGGTAAAACAAAAAAGTAATAGTTTATTAAGCATTATAAACAATAAATTAGATAAAAATTATAAAAAGCTAGTTAAACAAAAGGAAGAATATCAAAAATCTATAGATGCTTCAATATATAAGTTGTATGGTGAATTAATTACTGCCAATATTTACAATTTTACTGGAAATAGTGATAGGATTATATTAACAAACTTTTATTCAGACAATCAGGAAAAAATCGAAATACCTTTAGATCCAAATTTAACTCCTATAGAAAATGCCCAAAAATATTTTAAAATATATAGAAAAAGTAAAAATGCTATACAGCAACTATCAAAACAAATTATTGCAACTGAAAAGGAAATATACTATTTGGAAGGTCAAATAGAAAACATAAAAAATTCCACCGAGTTACAAGAAATTGAAGAAATAAAAGAAGAATTAAGACTGGAAGGTTATCTACCAATCCAATATAAAAATAAAGAATCTAAGAATAAAAAATACCCTTCTTCCATTCCCTTGCATTTTATTTCTAGTGAAGGTATTGATATTTTCATAGGCAAAAATAACAGACAAAATGATATGCTTACTTTAAAATCCTCTTCTAGTGAAGATATCTGGTTGCATACAAAGGGAATTCCAGGATCCCATGTTATTATTAAAAATTCTAATTTGAAAATTACTGATAAAACCCTTATTGAAGCTGGTATGCTTGCTTCTTATTATAGCAAAGCAAGACATTCACAAAATGTACCTGTAGATTATACAAAGGTAAAAAATATAAAAAAACCAAAAGGTGCTAAACCAGGAATGGTTATTTATGATGATTTTAAAACTTTATTTGTAACACCCAATGAAGATATAATTTATACCTTAAAAAGGGTCAAATAAACTTTGATTTGGCCCTTTTTTTATTTAGTAGAAGAGTTATACTCATACATTAAATATAAAAAGGAATATTTAATCAGTTAAGTTCTGAATATACCTTTATTAATGGCATTGTAGTAAATTTATTATCTTTGTAAAATAGTTAGGTAATTCTGAAGTAAAATTAACATAGTCTCCTGTTGTAGGATGGATAAAGCCTAATTCTTGTGCATGTAATAATTGTCCTTCTAAATTAAATTTCTGCTTTTTATATCCATAAATAGTATCCCCAACTATTGGATGTCCTATTTTTTTCATATGAACTCTAATTTGATGTGTTCTTCCTGTATAAAGTAATGCTTCTATTAATGTATTGCTTGCATATCTTTTC
Source organism: Eubacteriaceae bacterium (assembly GCA_012838085.1). GTDB lineage: Bacteria > Bacillota > Clostridia > Eubacteriales > Garciellaceae > DUPX01. The sequence goes on along the minus strand of DUPX01000022.1, from coordinate 11,871 downwards.
AAAACACTAAATTGGGTAATTGCTACTTTACCCCTGTTACTATTTACATCCATCCTTTTTCTATTTATTTGATGTCTTCCGATAGGATAATTTATGGTTCCTTTGTCTACCTTTATTACCCCTTCTGTTAAGGCAATATATTTTCTTTTTACAAAATGCCCTTTAAATTGATCTGCCAAATTTATATGAGAATCATTATTTTTCGCAATTACTATTAGTCCTGATGTATCTTTGTCTATGCGATGGACTATTCCTGGCCTGAACTCACCATTTATATCAGAAAGAGTTTTACAGTGATACAATAGTGCATTTACTAATGTACCAGTTAAATTTCCAGTAGCTGGGTGTACCACCATACCTTGTCTCTTGTTAACAATTAATATATCTTTATCTTCATATATAATATTAATAGGTATATTTTCAGGTTTAATATCTACTAATTTTTCTTTAGGTATAAGAATCTCAATATTATCTCCTTCCAGCACCTTATAACTAGCCTTTATTTTATTATTGTTATTTACCTTTATAAGATTTTGATTAATCAATTTTTGTATATAGTTTCTAGAATAATGTTTTATATGCTCTGATAAAACCAGATCTAATCTTTTATTATTATCCTTTGATTCTATCTTATAACTAATTTTTTCTTCCATTTTAGCCCCTTTTAATTAGTAAAATATCTTGAAATTTTAATTAAAGTTTTTATTTAATACCTTAGATTTATTGAAATTAATCAGAAAGCTGGTTTTTATATTCTTTATTTGATATTTCTTCAATCTTTTCTACAACACCTTTTGGTTCTACTAAATCATCAATTTCTCCAGAAGTAGAATGCTGTTGTATATCCTGCCATGTATCTTCCCAGCTGTAAGATGTAGTATGATTATCAAGTCTATAAGAATTTAATAATACCTCTTCCTCTATAGGTCTATCCTTGTTAATAACATTTGATGCTATTCTCTTATCAGCACATTTAGAACATAATTTTGTAGATGGCAAAAATTCCAAACGTTCTTCTGTAATGTTTATACCGCATATTTCACAAATTCCATATTTATTCTCATCAATCTTTATTAAAGCTTCTTCTACATTTTTTAATTGCTCTTTTTTGTGACTATCTAAGGCATAGTTCATTTCCATCTGGTAAGTTTCTGTTGCAATATCACCAGGATGATTATCATAAACAGATAATTCCTCTATCTCATTTTTTAAATTAGTATTAAATTCACTATTTATATTATTAAGGGAATTTAAAATTTCATTTTTTTCTTTTAATAGTATCTTTTTTAACTCTTCAATTTTACTTTTTTTCATTTGCACACCTTCAATCCTATAAATTGTTCTGTACAATTCTTACTAATTCCGATATAAAATTACCAATTATCGGTAGGTTTAGTAATACTAAATACCTTAGAAAATATATTATTATACCTCCTAGTATGGTGAAACCGACAGCCATACCAAAACCTCTTACTACCCCAACTATAAAGTTACTCCAAATAAGATTCTTTTTATTTCTCATTAATTCAAAATAATCTGCTAATTTTGCATTTTCTAACTGTACTGATATTTTGTCCACTTTATCATGTATTAATTCTAAAGACTTTTTTTCCTCTTCCAAAATTCCCCACCCCTATTTAATAAATATAACTTAAATATAAGTATATTCATAGTCACATAAACAATACCTAATTTTTCTAATAAAAGCTGATATTTTGATAATCATATAAACTATTCCATTATTTCTCTATGAAATAAAAAGGAATAATTGATTATACCAATTACTCCCCATTTAAATTATTTTAATTATTATTAATCAATTTATTATTCATTAATAGTTTGTCCATTTTCCTCAAATTCAGGTCCAGGTATTTCAATCTCCTTATTAATATTACTATTATCTATTTCTTCCAATTTTATATCAGGGAAATCACCACTATTATCAATTTCATTTAATATTTCCATTTGAGTTTCCAATATACTCTTTACTTTTGCTTTAAAGACTTTTATATTTTTAATTAGTTCTTCTTTATTCTTTTCTAATAAAATAACCTGATTATTTGCATCTTTTATAATATTTTCTGCTTGAAGTTTTGCATCCTTTAGAATAATTGTTGCCTTTTCCTTGGCATTGGATTCCGCATCTTCAGAAGCTTTTTGTGCCATTAATAAAGTGTTTTGAATAGTTTTTTCTAATTCTATATAATGCCGCATTTTTTCATTTTGCAAATTTATCTTGTCTTTAAGTTCCGCATTTTCCCGATATAATTTTTCATAGTCAATAACAATAATGTCTAAGAATTCATCTACTTCATCTTGGTCATAGCCCCTCATTTTCCTTTTAAATTCCTTATTGTGAATTTCCATGGGAGTTATCATATATTCAGCCCCTTTACATATTTTTATTTTATTATATATTTGTTTAGTGATTATAATAAAATGTCTAAAATATCAAAAAAATTAGTCTATTATAGAGTGGATGAATAATAAACTGTATTGCTAATATGGCTATTAATGGGGAAAAGTCTATCATTCCACCAATATTTAATTTATAGGTTAACATTCTAAAAGGTTCTAAAATAGGATCTGTTAGATTGTATAAAAGCATAACGATTTGATTCCTTGGATTAGGCCTAATCCAACTTAATATTACCCGAATAAATATTAAATAATATATTAATTGAAAAAATATATTTCCTGCCCTTAAAAGTGTGTAATTAAGTGGTGTCATTGTACTCCCCCTGCTTACTTATTTTGCCAGCTAAAAAGACTTTTATTTCTTATTTCTTCGTCTATCTCACTAAGTATATCAACATTGTTTGGAGCTAATATAAAAACACCATTAGCAATTTTTTGTATTTTCCCGTCTAGAGCATACACTGAACCATTAAGAAAATCAAATATTTTTCTTGCTTCTTCCGGTTCTGTCTTTTCTAAGTTTACAACTACAGTTCTCCTATTTTTAATATAATCACAAATTTGAGGTGCATCATTAAAACTTGAAGGCTCTACTAGCACCACTTTCACATTATTATTGGATTGAATATTTACAATCTTTCCCTTTTTGCTAAGTGGAACATATGGTTCAATATTTTCTTCTACTTCTATTTCTTCAATTTCATCAAAATCTAAATCATCTTCATCGTCACCTAAACCGATAAAGTCCATAACCTTACCAAAAACATTTTTTTTCATTTGATTGTTCCCTCCTATTAAAGGTTTCTTTGTCCAAAAATAGCACTACCTATTCTTACCATATTAGAACCTTCCTCAATGGCAACAATATAATCATTAGTCATTCCCATTGATAAATATTCAAATTCAATATTTTTATGTTCTATTTTTTTTATTTTATCATACTTTTCCTTTAATTCTGAAAATATTGGCCTAACTAGTTCAGCATTTTCTTCAAATGGAGCAATAGTCATAAGTCCTTTTATAATAATATTATTATATAAAGTTGCTTGTTCTATAAAACCTTCCACTTCATCAATTTTGATTCCGAATTTACTTTTTTCTTGTGCAACATTAACTTGTATTAATATAGGCATTATTTTATTCTTTCTAGAAGATTGTATATTTATTTCTTTCATTAATTTTTCAGAATCTACTGAGTGTATTAGTTCAACTTTATCAATAATTTGTCTTACCTTATTTCTTTGAAGATGACCAATTAGATGCCAATTGATACCATTGAATTGATCTACCTTTTTTACCAATTCTTGTACCCTGTTTTCTCCAAAGTTCTTTAAACCAATTCCTTGAGCATATTTCATTTTATCAATATCTATGGTTTTAGTAACTGCTATTAATTGTATATCATTTGCTTTTCTTCCACTTTTTATTGCAGCCTTTTCAATATTTTCAAACACATTAGTAATATTTTCATTAAGTTTTTCTAACACTGTATAAATCATCCTTTCGCTGCCATAGTTATTTATTATAATTAAAATTAAAATAAATAACTAATCCTGACTCAAACTGGTCCATATATTTATGTAAATTCTCCATATTAATAATTTTTCCTTCCTTTAAACAAAAAAGGGTAAAAAAAATTTGCCATAAAGCAAAATGGTCTGAGTGAGAGGATTCGAACCTCCGGCCTCGTGAACCCCATTCACGCGCGCTACCAAACTGCGCCACACCCAGATCAACTAATTCAACTAATAGTATACTAAAATATATGAAAACTTTCAACACAAATATTTAGAAACTTATAATTCATAAAAAAATCCCTCTAATTAAGAGAGATTTATATTTTAGATTACAATATTATACAAATTATTCCTCCACTTCCCTCATTGACAATTCTACTTAAAGTCCTTTGGAGTTTTAGTTGAGCATCCTGGGGCATCTTAGTTAATTTACTTTGAAGACTTTCTTGAACAAGTTCATGGAGAGACTTTCCAAACATGTTGGTTTCCCATAGTTTACTTGGATCATTTTCAAACTTATCTAAAAGGTAATTTACCAAGTCTTCACTTTGTTTTTCAGAACCAACAATGGGAGAAATTTCTGCTTCTACATCAGCCCTTATAAAATGCAAACTAGGAGCACTAGCTTTTAATCTTATTCCAAACCCATTGCCCTTTTTAAGCATTTCTGGCTCTTCCAGAGTCATTTCCTCTACTCCTGGTGTTACTACACCATAACCATTATTTCGAACGTTATTAAGAGCATTTTCCACCTTGTCATATTCCCTTTTAGCAAAGGAGAGCTCTTTAATCAAAGCTAATAATTGATGTTCTCCCGTTAATGAATAACCTGACTCTTCTCCTAATATTTTATAAAATAAGCCTTCATCTAATTTGATTTGGATATTAGATATGCCCTTACCTAAGTTTATATCCTCTATATTTATAGACGATATATTATCGTTATGTTGGAAATTATTAATTATATTTTCTATATCCCTTAATTTTCTTATGTCAATTATAGAAGCTTTTAAATTTTGTATAATTTCCTCCTTTAACCAATGGGTTGTTTCTAAACTATCAATCCATTTTGGAAGGCTAAAGTTTAACTCTTTAATAGGAAATTCAAATAATATTTTTTCCAGAATAGAATTTATGTCTTCCATTGTCATGTTTAAACAATCTACATTAATGATAGGAACATTATACTTTTCAAAAAGTTTATCCCTTAAATTAATAGTGTCGGCTTGATTTGGTGTCGTGGAATTCAAAAGTACTATGAATGGTTTATTTATTTCCTTTAGTTCTGCAATAACCCTTTCCTCTGCCACTATATAGCTTTGTCTATTTATATCAGTTATACTTCCATCGGTGGTAACAACAATCCCAATTGTAGAGTGTTCATTTATAACCTTTTTTGTCCCTAATTCAGCAGCCTGTTCAAAGGGCATAGTTTCTTGTGACCAGGGTGTGGAAACCATTCTTGGAAATTCATTTTCTTCATATCCTAAGGCACCTTTAACCAAATATCCAACACAATCTATTAGCCTAACTTTAAAAGTAGCATTGTCTTTTAAGTTAATTTCTATAGCTTCATTAGGAACAAATTTTGGTTCTGTAGTCATAATAGTCTTTCCAGAACCACTTTGGGGTAACTCATCCATCGCTCTAATTTTGCTATAGTCATTTTCAATATTTGGAATTACTAATAACTCCATAAATCTTTTAATAAAAGTAGATTTTCCAGTTCTAACAGGGCCTACCACACCAATATATATATCTCCCTGGGTTCTGCAGGAAATATCTTGATATATATTATAATCCCCCACATCTATTACCTCCTCATAAAAAAGTCTCAATTAATTAATATTTATTCCTAGGTATCTTATTTATGCTAAAAAATATAATGGCTGTCTTATATATTCATAATATATATATGAGTTATTAATTAATTTATGCTTTTTTATTAAGGAAATAGAAATTAAAGATATGATAATTTTAATATTGAGATAGAGTTAATTACCATCCATCATATGTTCCTAAAACAATTTCCTCCATTTCATGAGTTTTATTTCTTAACATTAAATTATTTACAGATTGTTTCACATCGGCATTATTATACAAAACATTATATAACTCCTCTGTGATAGGCATTTCTACATTATGTTTTATCGATAACTTATATGCAGCATATGTAGTACGTATACCTTCCACAACCATGCCTATTTCTTCTAAAACTTCTCCTACTTGTTTCCCTTTGCCAAGTAAAATCCCCGCTCTTCTATTCCTACTATGATTACTTGTACATGTTACAATAAGATCCCCTATACCTGATAATCCTGCAAAGGTAGAAATATTTGCTCCCATTGCTTGTCCGAGTCTACTGATCTCCACAATTCCCCTACTCATTAAAGCGGCCTTGGTATTATCTCCATATCCTAATCCATCGGAAATCCCTGCCCCCAATGCAATAATATTTTTTAAAGCCCCCCCTAGTTCTACCCCTACTATATCTGGATTAGTGTAGACTCTAAATAATGGTGACATAAATAAGTCCTGTATTTTCTCTGTTTTAATTCTATTTTTCCCTGCTATTACCACAGTAGTAGGTATATCCCTAGCAACCTCTTCTGCATGACTTGGCCCCGACAAAATCATTACTTCATTATTTGGTAATTCTTGATTAATAACTTCAGACATTCTATTTAAGGTTCCATATTCAATTCCTTTTGCAACATTTATAATTATATGGGTTTCATTAATATAGGACTTAATTTTTTTGCAAATTTCTCTAATAGCTTGAGATGCTATTGCTAAAACAACTATATTGGATTTACTTACACAACTTAAATTATTGGTTGGTACAATATTTTCTGGAAATTCTATATTTGGCAAATACTTTATATTTTGATTGAATTTTTTAAAGTCTTCTATAATTTGCATATCCCTATGCCATAAATAAACTCTATGTCCTTTTTTTGCAAGCAATATAGCTAAGGCGGTCCCCCAACTTCCTGCTCCAATAATACTAATTGTTTCATTCATGATATATACCTCCGTTTAAGATATTACATTTACCAATTTATTTTAATTTTTATAGAAAAAATTATTCATTACGTTGCCTAATTATAAAACGTATGGGAGTACCTTCAAATCCAAAAGATTTTCTAATTTGATTTTCTAAATATCTTTGATATGAAAAATGTAATAGTTCTGTATCATTGACAAATAATATAAATGTTGGTGGCTTAACACTTGCCTGTGTACAATATAATATATTAAGTCGCCTTCCTTTATCAGAGGGGGGTTGATTTAATAAGATTGCTTCACCAATTACCTCATTCAGCATTCCCGTTGATATTCTCATAGAATGTTGATTTGACACATAGTTTATTAATTCCATTATTCTATGCACTCTCTGTCCAGTTTTTGCTGAAATAAACAAGATGGGGGCATAACTTAAAAAAGATAGATCTTCCCTAATTTTCTTTCTATAATTATTCATAGTTTTTGTTTCTTTTTCTACAATATCCCATTTATTAACTATAATAATAGATGCTTTCCCCTCTTCATGAGCATAACCTGCTATTTTTGTATCCTGCTCTGTTACTCCCTGTTCAGCATCAATAATAATCAAACAAACATCTGAACGTTGTATACCTGTAAAAGACCTAAGAACACTATACCGCTCGATATCTTCTCTCACCTTGCTTTTTTTTCTTATACCAGCAGTATCTATTAAAACATAATTCTGTCCTTTATAGTTAAATTCAGTATCAATGGCATCCCTAGTTGTTCCGGGAATATCACTTACAATAACTCTATCTTCTCCTAATAGTTTATTTATAAGGGTGGATTTCCCCACATTAGGTTTGCCTATTACAGCTATTTTTAAATTGTTATTATATAAATCATCATCTTCTTTTTTTTCTGGAAAATTCTTTATAACCTCATCTAATAAATCACCTATTCCTAAACCTTGTTGGCTAGATATTGGTATGGGATCTCCTAAACCTATATTATAAAATTCAAATATATTGTTTTCTAAATTTATAGTATCTAATTTATTTACTACTACTAATGTATGCTTATTATTTTTTCTTAGCATATTTGCCACTTCATAGTCAGCAGCTGTAATTCCTTCTCTACCATCCAGTAGAAAAATAATTACATCTGCAGTCTCAATGGCTAGTTCAGCTTGTATTCTCATTTGACTTAAAATCACATCTTTTGTAAAGGGTTCTATACCCCCGGTATCAATTAAAATGAAATGGTTCCCCAACCACTCTGCCTCAGCATAAATTCTATCCCTTGTAACACCAGGTGTATCTTCAACAATAGATATTCTTTTACCTGCAATCTTATTGAAAAGGGTGGACTTACCTACATTTGGTCTTCCAACAATTGCAACTATTGGTTTTGACATATGAACCTCCTAGTTTTTTTTTGAAAAAAGTTTGTTTAATAGTGCACTGCCTTCTACTTCTACTGTATAGATAGGCTTATTTAATAAAGTGGATACTTGTTCAATAGTATAATCATCTAAAAAAATCTCTTCATCTGCTTTTAACATTGATTTGGGAATTAGAATATGATTTCCTAATTCTTTCCCTTCCAATTGATTAATTATATCTTGCCCAGTTACAAGACCACTAACGGTTATTTTCTCGCCAAAAAAATAATTCTTAATTCCGTAAACTTGAATCTTAATTTGGGGCCATTTGTCCATTACCTTATTCATTAGCTCCTTTATATATGGATAAGCTAAAGTACCCGTTATAATTGAGATTTTGTTAGGTAATGGATGTTTCTTCATATTCTTTAAAGCATCATTTAGTTCTTTACTAAATAAAGTAATCATTCCTACACCATTTTCTAATTGTTTAAAACCTTCATAATAAATTGCTTCTGGAAATTCTGATTGGGATAGTATGATTAATTCATCTGCAGGAAATACAAAACGAGTATTATATTTTTTAAGCATATGCATTTGAAACTTATTTATTTGCTTAAGTATTATTTTAGATTCTTCTCTTGTAAATTCCCTCATTGGAAATAGACCTTGACGATACTTAGAAATTCCCACTGGTACTATAGTCACTGATTTTACATAGGGATAATATTTTGAAAGATCGCCAATAGTTCTATCTAGCTCATCTTTATCATTCACATCAGGGCATAAGACTATCTGTATATTCATAGTTAGTTTAGCTTCAGCAAATTCTTTAATGATTCCCATTATATTACCAGCATTTTTATTATTGAGCATTCTTTTTCTTAAGTCTGGATTAGTAGTATGAACTGAAATATTTATTGGGCTGATCCTATATTTTACAATCCTCTGAATATCTTCTTCATTCATATTAGTTAAAGTTACATAATTTCCTTGTAGAAATGATAGTCTAGTATCATCATCCTTAAAATAGAGGGATTCTCTTAAGCCTTTTGGTAATTGGTCAATAAAACAAAAAATACATTTATTATGACATCTTTTTGGCTCATCAATAATTGAGTTTTCAAATATTAATCCTAAATCTTCATCATAGTCCTTATCAATCTCAATTTCCCAAATGTCTCCATTGCTTTTTTTTATTACAATAAATAAATATTCTTCAGTAATAAGGTATTTATATTCTAAAATATCCTTTATTGAGCTTCCATTTATGCTAATTATCTTATCTCCAGGTTCAATCTGAGCTTCCTGGGCTATACTATTGTCTTTTACTTCCTTTATTATTGATTTGTTCATATTTTTGCTCCTGTGAGGTAATTAAGTAAGAATTTATATTTGCTATGATATCATTATAGCAAATAGTCGTCAATGAAAGTATAGTATCAAAGTATTATAAATAACAAAACCCATAGCCAATGAATTCTTTGGCTATGGGGAAGCTAATCAATAATTTTATTTTCTTTTTCTTCCTATAAAACTGGAAAAAGTCTCACCAAACTTAGAACGAAGTTCTTTACCCCCAGTACTTATAAATAAAAATCCTATTGTTAAGACTGCAGCAATTCCTAATACCATAAAAATGCCTCTTCCAGTGCCTCTATTATCTGTTGCTGCAGGCTTAGTATTCTTAACTGTCTTTGCAGGTTCATCCTTTTGTCCCTCTATTTTTTCCCCACCACCAAATACTGCTACTTTAATTACATCTGCAAAGGTCTTTGCAGTATTTTGGGCAGCTTCTCTGGAATTTTTATGGGTTCCTATTTCAAGTAGTATGGTATTTGGAGCTAAGTCTTGATTATAATTTCCCTTTCCCATAAATATATCTTTAAGTAAACCAGGATACATCTCATCAGAAACAGCTTTAAGTTTAAATGCTAAGTTTTTATTTTTTTCAATATTTTGATTTTTTTTACCCACAACTAATCTCACCTTTGTAGCATCTTTTCCATTTAATTTAAAGCTATATTGATCAGCAGGTATACCATCCCTATGAACATCAAATATAGCTGAAGGATTTTGTTTTAAAATATCCTCTTTTGTCGGTCTAGATCTCCTATATGCTCCAGCATCATGGGGGAGGTGTAAATCCTGTTTGTGAATTACATTTATATTATTTTCTTCTAGTCCTTTTTTTAAAGCATCCCCAACTTTATATATCCCACCCTTTCCATCTATACTAGATTTTCCATCAGTGGGTTCATAGGATTCATCACTATGGGTATGAAATAGCCCTATTTTTCTTTCTTGTTGTTGTAGCATTAGTGCTAAACCCTCTTCTTCTATCGAAGAAATCTCTGGTAGCTTTATATCTTCTTTAAATTCAGCATAACCTATATATCCACTATCCTTAACCTCTACAATTTCATATAATTTATTATCACCGCTAAGATATTCATCACCTATAGAGATACCATGGGCTATCATAAACAACAATTCACTAGTATCTTTGATGTATATGGTATAGTAACCTTTCTCTTCATACCAATCATCTGCCTTAGCTGTGTTGATAAATGAAAAAAATAATAAGAATAATAAAACAAGGGAAGATAGTACATATTTCTTTTTTTTACTAAACATCATTATCATCTTCCTCCTTATTTTTATCTATTTTATTCTCCTTTTTATCATTACCTAATGAGCTAACAAATTCTGAGTTTTCGAATCTCATATGCTTTTTGCTAGTTCCTCCCTGCATTTTTTCCCTTGCTTCACCTATAAATTCTGCTAATAATACAGCAATAATACCTGATATAACAACCGCGTCAATCACACCTGCTCCTCCTATCTTTATTACTCCAGGTGTATTATTTACAATATTTAGAATTACTTGAGCTATATCAGCTAAAACAATTCCCATGATTCCAGCTATAAAAGCGGATCTTCTTGATCTACCAATTATATAAGCAACTAACCCTCCAACAATTCCATAAATTAAAAATGGGTCACTAAATATTGTGGAATATTCCTCCCCAGTAAAATAAGTACTAATGAAGAAAATTATCCCAGCTGAAATAATTGAGGCTATTATAGCTCGAATTTTTTCTTTTCCTGTATCAGCTTTTACCATTAAATATATAACCAAAATTATTGGAATTATTGCCCCACCAATATTTATGCTTAACTTTTTTCCTAATGGAATATTGGGAAGAAATGTACCTATAATTATAGCAATAAGAAATAGTATTGCTGTTTTGTCATTTAATCGCATTCTATCTAATACAGTATGGGCAAATCCAAATAATACAAGTATTGTTACTATGCTTAATAAAAGAATACCTAAAGACATATTTTTCACCTCATTTTATATGGTATCTTTAGATTTCCCAATATATTTTTAAAATATGCACATCGAAAATATAACTAACTAAGCCCTAAATGTTTTTTTTAAAAACAAACTTTTATAATCTTATAATAAACAATTTAGTTTTATAAGTAAAAAGACAATTATGTTCAAATACATTAATAAATTTTTTTTATATTTTGTTTAATAATAATTCTTTTGGG
>DUPX01000021.1 GCA_012838085.1 Eubacteriaceae bacterium | reverse complement strand
TTCTTCTTTGATTGGCGAGATTTCAACTGAAGAAAATGAAGAGAGAAAAACTGAATTAGATGAGCAGTATAATTTAAAATTAAAAGAATTAGTAAATTTAAAACGTGAAATCTAAGTAAAGTTATAGCTAGGTTAAATATTTAAACTTTATAAAATTTTATTTGAAAGCATCTCCACACGAGGTGCTTTTTTCATGAATTTCACTATTAACATTTACGAGGGGAAAATTGATAAGATTTAATAGGTAAGTGAACTAAGTAAATATCCATTAATAAGATGAAGCTTTTTCATGAATTAGGGTATTATGTATATAATAAAATGTGCTAGCATTTTTATGTTTTTTAGAGAAATCTGTAGAAAATATCTAATGGAAAGGGATGTGAGATAATATGACAAAGATGCCAGTAGTCTTTGTGGGACATGGGTCACCTATGAATGCAATTGAAGACAATGAATATTCAAGAAGTTGGAGAAGCATAGCTGATAGGATACCAAGACCAGAGGTGATAATTTCTATATCAGCCCATTGGTATACAGAGGGAACCAAGATTATGAACGAGGAAGAACCAAGAACCATATATGATATGTATGGTTTTCCAAAGGAACTATATGAGATTGTGTATAATTCACCTGGTTCTCCAAACATCGCTAAGGCTGCAAAGAAATTGATTTCAAAGGAAACAGAATATGATAATTCTTGGGGAATTGACCATGGGACATGGTCAGTATTAATTCATATGTATCCTGAAAGGGATATTCCTGTATTTCAAATTAGTGTAGATGCATATGCTCCGCCAGAAATACATTATAATATAGGAAAAGAGATAAAAGCTTTAAGGGAAAAGGGAGTACTTATTTTTGGGACTGGAAATATAGTTCATAATTTAAGATTAGTTGATTGGCATAAGAAAAATAAGGGTTTTGATTGGGCATATGAGTTTGATGACTATATTTATAAAAATATCCTTAATAATACCCATGAAAATATTATAAAGTACGATGAAATAGGGGATATTGCAAAGCTTGCAGTACCAACTCCAGATCACTTTTATCCCTTATTATATATACTGGGGGCATCGGATAAGGAAGATAGAGTTAGTGTCTTTAATAAATCCTGTGAACTTGGCTCCTTAACAATGACAGGTTATCTATGGGAATAGAAAGTATCTGTTTTAAAAGACTTTATTTTAAAGAACTATCCTATGAGAATTTACGAATATTAAATCAATGATACTAAAATATTTAAAACAATTCAGAATTAGATTTAAATAATCAAAAACTAATATATAGATAAGTGATAATGCTTTGTTGCTCGTCTTGTTGGTGATAAAGTACTTATAATTGGTAGTGGAATATTTTCATAGAATATAATATAGAAAGTATTTAAAGCATAATAAGGCTTTGTGGAAGAAAAAATAATATGATGAATTTCTTCATTGAGTTTTTGCAACATTAGGGGTGGAAGAAGGATTATGAATCAAAAATTATATGAATTTGAGGCGTAAATCAAAACAGGATGAAAAGGTTCTGACCCATTCATCCTGTTTAAATTACTCTAGATTAAGCCTGTTCTTTAGCATATAGTTTGCCGATATAAAATGACCTACAGATATTATCAAAAGGATAATAGTGACTACACCAAATAATATATTTCCATTGGGGATTTCTGTTGAATTAAATTGTGAAGGGCTTATGCCTCCGTAATGAATAAAAGCAAATATTAAAAATGTAATAACTAATATTGCTTGAGTTAATAAATAAAAAGCACCTGCCATAGCAAAGGAAGCTAAAATCTTATGATTTTGGAATTGATGTCCAATAGATATTGAATTATATATAGTCAATATTATCAGTAGAAGGGCTGACAAAATATAGGTAGGTAGTATGATTAATATTCCTTTTCCCAAAATAGTCTCTATATCATCTAAAAATTTTATAAATTCCCTTATAAAATTCCCTGCCCCTGAAATAATTAGAATTGAGGCAAAAATTACTACTATACTTAGGATTAGCCATATTATTGAGACTATCATTTTACTCATAATGTGCTGCCAAGTTTCTACAGGTAAGGTAAAGGTGAGATATCCTTCATTGCCTAGTAGATTTTTATAAAATCTCTGTATGATTGTTACAAAGGTTGAAGCCATAACAGCAAATATAATAGCAATATATATGATTACACTCATGACATTTAATAGTATCTGAAAATTAAATCCTTCTGAATCTCTTAATATCTCAAATGGATTGATTAATTTATTGATCAGGGTAACTGCAAGCAGCACCACATATAGGGACAGTAATGTCCTAGATGTTGCTTTAAATTCGTGCTTTATTAGCTTTACTAACATTTAAATACCTCCCTAAATAATGAATCTACAGATTTTCCTTGTTTTTCTCGAATATCATCTACAGTATTAGACATTATTATTTCACCATTTTTTAGGAAAATAATATCATCCAATATCCTTTCTATATCAGATATTAAGTGGGTTGATAGTATAATAGTGGCTTTTTCATTGTAATTTTTAAGAATTGTATCTAGAATATAGTCCCTAGCAGCTGGATCTACTCCGCCTATTGGTTCATCTAGAAGATATAGTTGTGCATCTCGACTCATGACTAATATAAGTTGCACTTTTTCCTTAGTACCTTTGGACATATTCTTAAATTTGTCATTAGGATTTATATTTAAATCTTTAAGCAATTGATATGCCTTTTTAGAATCAAAATCTTTATAAAAGTCGTTAAATAACCCTATTATAGCTCTGACATTCATCCAATCATTTAAATAGTTACCTTCTGGTAAATATGACACAATGGCCTTTGTTTCTTTTCCCGGCTCCTTTCCGTCAATAAAAATCTCACCTTTAGTCGGTGTTAGTAGAGAATTGCAGATTTTGATAAAAGTAGTTTTACCACTGCCATTAGGCCCTAGTAATCCAACTATTCGCCCCCTTGGTATTTTTAAATCAATAGAATTTAAAGCAGTTTTGCCCTTAAATTTTTTTGTAAGATTACTACATTCGATTATATAGGTCATTTTGTATTTCCTCCTGACAAATTAATTAAGATTTCTAGAATCTCACCTTTATTAAATCCTAGTTCAGACATTTTCTTTAGAAACTCCTTAATATGTTTCTGTGCTAATCTGGTCCTTGTATTTTTAATCAAATCTGCATCATCCGTTACAAATCTTCCGCTAGTACGATGGCTGTATAATAGACCAGTATCTTCTAATGCAGAAAGTGCTCTTTGCATGGTATTTGGATTTACAGAGGCTTCTTGTGCTAAATCTCTAACAGAGGGCATCTTAAAACCTGGCGGATAAATACCTGAACAAATTTTAAGTTCAATCTGTTCTAAGAGTTGAGCATAGATTGGCCGGTCGGAGGACAAATCCCAGGACATGATATCACCCCTAAGTGTATTATTGTATTAAGGACTTGATACAATAATACACTATTAAATCCAAAATGTAAACTACTTTTTTAGATTTTAAAGAAATCTTTAGATATTTTTTACTCCTTCGGATTAATAAGTTTAATGGATAATTTCGTTTAAAAATTTTCTTTTATGACATACTAAAAATAAAATATAGTTAAGGAGGTTTACAATGGGTGACAAAGTTAAGAATTCAAAAGATAAATCCGATATTCAGTGGGATATTGTTTCACTTAATGCAAGCTCAGCAAAAGATATGACTGGATTAATTCCAAGAGGACCTGAATCGGAGGAGGAATTAGAATCTTATAATGAAATTATGACATACAGACCTGAAAAGATAGTTACAGAGAGAAATGAAAAAAACATGAAAAAGACATCAGCTACAAGAAAGAGAACTTATTCAAAAAATAAAAAACCTTAGTTTATGCACTATTTCCTTTGAATGATATTGTTCAAGGGATTTATTATTTTATACATTAGTATAGTCCAAGAGTTTTATATTTATTGAAATAAGATATAAAAGAACTATTGACATTGACGTTACGTTAATGTGTATACTGATAATGTAAGGAGTGATTAAATGGAATATACAATTAAAGCAATCAGCCAACTTGCAGGAGTCAGTACAAGAACATTGAGGTACTATGATGAGATAGGTATTCTAAAGCCAGCAAGAATTAATTCATCAGGATATCGCATATATGGAGAAAAAGAAATTGATATACTTCAGCAAATTTTATTTTATAGGGAACTTGACTTTAACTTAGATAGCATAAAGGAAATCATTCAATCTCCAAATTTTGATGAAATTAATGCATTAAAACAACACTATAATGAACTCCTTGCAAAAAGACAGCGGATAGATACATTAATCTATAATGTGGAAAAGACAATTTTTAATAAAGAAAGGAGATTAAAAATGAGAGATGAAGAAAAGTTTCAAGGTTTTAAGAAAAAGTTAATTGAAGATAATGAAAAAAAATACGGAGAAGAAGTAAGAGAAGAATATGGTGAGGAAGCTGTAAAAAGATCTAATGAACAGTTTATGAATATGACAAAACAACAATATAATGAACTTAATGAACTTGGGAACAAGGTTCTAGAAACATTAAAGGAAGCATATAAAACTGGGAATCCTGCAGGAGAACTAGGCCAAAAAACAGCAGACCTTCACAGAAAATGGATTACACTCTGTTGGGGTGACTACAGCCCTGAAGCTCATGCAAATTTAACTCAAATGTATGTAGATGATGAAAGATTTAGATCTTATTATGATAAGGAGCAACCAGGAAGTGCGGAATTTTTAAGAGATGCTGTGAAAATTTATACTGAAAAGATATAATCTTATGACATAAAGAAAGGTTTCTGTGTGTTATCATATTTTATACTAAGATGACCATAGAGTTATGTGTGGGATTGAGATTGACATAGAAGGGTATTTAAATAGGGAAAAGTAATTTATTGGATTTTAGGATAGTGTCAAAAATATAATAGATAGAAAAAAGATATTATACGATAATTTTTAATAATAAAAAGTCGAGTTTAATACTAAATCCTTTGCTATAATCTATTTATGGGAGAGGTGAAGCCATGCTAAAGGAACTTAATCAAGTTATTGACTATATAGAGGAACACTTAACCACAGATATAACCCTTGAAGAAATATCCAAGTATGCTGGTGTTTCGGATTATCACTTTCGGAAAATCTTTTATTATTTATCTGGTCAAACATTAAGTGAGTACATAAAAAACAGAAAACTTTCAGAATCAAATAAGGATTTATTAAATAATGAAAGAGTAACTGATGTGGCATTCAAATATGGCTATGAATCAATAGACGGCTTCACCCGTGCATTTAAATCCTGGAGTGGATTCTTACCATCAGAAGTGGCTAAAACAGGCGTCAGTAAATTATTTCCTAAACTTTCATTTTATATTTATGTCAAAGGAGGAGAAAGTATGGATTACAAAATTGTAGAAATGCCCGGGTTTAAATTTGCAGGTGTAAGTAAACGAGTGCCTATGCAATTTGAGGGCGTAAATAATGCCATTATAGAATTAGCTAATAGTATTACAAAAGAGCAGAGAGAAGCAATGCATGCTCTTCAAAATATTGAACCCTATGAAATTGTTAATGTTTCCTATGAACATGACCACAACTTTATGAAAGATGAAGGATATCTTACTCATTTAATTGGTGTATTAACTACAAAAGAAAATGTTAGCGAACTTCTAGATGTTATTGAAGTTCCAGCATACACTTGGGCAGTTTTCCCAAATGAAGGACCTTTCCCAGAGACTTTACAACAGACTTATGGAAGAATTTATTCGGAATGGCTACCTGTCTCAGATTATGAAGTGATCCAAGCTCCTGGATTTTCATTTACCAAGATGGATAAAGAAAAGGGAAATTATGCTTATAGTGAAGTTTGGATGCCTGTACGTAAGAAAGAATAAAAAAATTATTCGATCATATTCTAAGTGTATCCAGCCTATATTGTAGAAATAAAAAGAGCTTGAAAGTACATCTTAGTAATGTTTTTTCAAGCTCGGAATTATTGGTTTTTTAAGGGGGATTTTTCAGTAGTTCTGAATAAAACCCCTATTCTTTTATTTCGGGTTTATCTCTTTCCATTAAGAACTTTATACAATATAATCCAGCCAATCCTACTAATCCATATATAATTCTACTAAGAAATGCGTCTTGTCCACCGAAAAGTGAAGCAACTAAATCAAATTGGAATAATGCGATTAATCCCCAATTTATAGCTCCTATAATTACCAAAACCAAACTTATTGTATCCATTATGTTTCTCCTTTCAAATTTATTAATTTATCAATATTTGTAAATGTTTTTATAGTCTTAATGTCTCCTATTTTTATAAAAATAAACATAATTTGTAAGGTGGTATTGTTATATTAAATATAATTAGAGAAAACAAATAAAATGCAAAATCTTTGATTAACTATAATCCACCAGTAAAGAGATATATTTTTATAACAATTAAAACAAGGTTATTATTTTTTTTGTTATTAGCACCTTATTTTTATTGATTTTGTTTTGTTATAGCCTTAAAAGGGAATAATTAATATTAAGATATAAAAAATTTGAATATAAAAAATTTAAATATAAAAAAGGAGAATAGAATATAATGAAACGAATTTTACTTACCAGTCTAATTATTTTATCTATAGTATTGTTGGTAGCATGTAATACTTCAGGAGATAATTCTAATCAACAACCCCCTGTAGATGTGGAAGAAAACCAAAAGGATAAACAGGTAGAGGATAATAAAGATGAAAAAAATGATATAAATGATACTTTTGTTTATAATCCTGAAGAAGTGAAAGAGCTAGATTTAGAAATCGAGCTTTTGTCTGGTAAAGAATTAGAATATGACTTTGACAGAGACCATGACGATAAAGAAATGAAAGAATTATTATCTGTAATTGAAATTAATTTAGATAAGCCAATTGATAAAATGATAGAAGAGATTTTAAATCATCTAGAGATTAAAGGTGAAGACTTAGAAGAAATAGATTTTGAGATTAAAATGTATTCAGGAGAAAAGATTGGCTTTAAGTACCATGTTGGGAAAGGGAATAAAACAGGAACTATTGATGATTTTGACATGGATATTAAATTTGCATCAGGAGCAGAATGGGAATATGAGTATGAGTTGGAGGATGAAGAATTTAAGATAGAATATAGTGATAGTACTAATTTACATGGGAAAGAAGCCCAAACTGAAATAGAACGAATTTTATCTGAAGTTATTATTGGATTAGATCATTCTATTTCAGAGATGAAAAAAGATTTTTTGTCAACAATTGATGTGAATGAAGATGACATTAGAGAATGGGATTTTGAAGTTGAATATGTGACAGGAGAAAAAATCCAAGTAGAACATGATATTATTAAAAAATGATTGAGGATAATAGCATAAAAGTAAAAGGTTTATAAACAAGGATTTTAAAGTTTAATAATTATTTTAAGACCATATAAACATGGGGTAAGTTGACCTTATTACTGTAGCTTAGTGAAGTCTTGAGTCTTTATATAGATTCAAGACTTTTTCTTATATTGACCTAAGTCAAATAACTTAAAAAAAAGGCATGCTAAAATGTACCCATAAGGTAAGGACAAAATATTAAATTCAAGAAAGATTTTCAAAAATAATTAAAAGATTTTAAATTTTGACCTAAGTCAAGGAATAGTTTGTTAAGTAGGGATATTATATTGTCATAGTAAAGATAAAAAGAGAACATATTAAAATATAAGGAGAGATTATTAATGAAAAAATTCAATGAAGCAGTAGAAAAAAACTTAGAAAGATTAGAGCAATATATACCAGTAGTAGCAAGGGTTCATGGTGGAAGTCACCCAGAATTTCATGAAGTAAAAAGGGTATTTGATAAGGTAAGTGTAAAAATAAAAAAATCTGTAACAGAAAAACCAGATTTAGATAAAGAATTTAAAGAGCTAGGTAAAATTACAGATAACTATTTAGTACCAAGTGATGTATGTGAAAGCTATGAAGCAGTATACAATATGTTGGAAGAATTAGAGAAAGCATACCAAGAGTAAAGATAGAAAATATTGTTCAGGAGGTGTAAGAATGCAGAGGCTTATTTTGAAAAGTAAAAACAAAATTGTATTAATAAGTGGTATCTTAATTGCCATTGCCTTTATAAATAAATGGACAACAGGAAATGTGAGTGTATTTATTTGGTCATTGGTGATAGCTTCAGTCTTAGGGGCAGCGCCAATAGCTATTCAAGCATATCAAGCATTGAGGGTAAAAGTAGTTAGTATAGATGTATTAGTTACCATTGCGGTAGTAGGAGCATTTCTAATTCAAAACTTTGAAGAATCAGCAATAGTTACCTTTCTATTCTTATTTGGAGCATATTTAGAGCAGCGAACTTTAAACCAGACACGTTCAGCAATAAAAGAATTAACAGAAATGGCTCCAGAAAGTGCATTAAAGCAAATGGAAAATGGAGAATTTGAAGAAGTAGAAGTTGATGAAGTAGATGTAGGAGATATATTGCTAGTAAAAACAGGGGCAAAAGTCCCGGTAGATGGAATAGTATTAACAGGGGAAGGCAGTATTAACGAAGCAAGTATAACGGGAGAATCCATTCCAGTTGGTAAGGAAAAAGGTTCAAATGTATATGCAGGAACAATCTTAGATAATGGAACAATTCAAATTGTTGCAGATAGAGTAGGAGAAGACACGACATTTGGTAAAATTATAGAGCTAGTAGAAGAAGCTCAAGACTCAAAATCAGAAGCAGAAAGATTTATAGATAGATTCTCAAAATGGTACACACCAGCAGTTTTAGTATTAGCATTTGTAGTATGGATATTCTCAAGGGATGTAGAACTAGCTATTACAATACTAGTGCTAGGTTGCCCAGGTGCCCTAGTGATAGGAGTACCAGTATCAAATGTAGCAGGAATAGGAAATGGAGCACGTCATGGAGTTCTATTAAAGGGTAGTGAAGTAATAAGTGATTTCAGCAGACTAGACACAATGGTATTTGATAAAACAGGCACCCTAACAGTAGGTAACCCTTCAGTAGCAGAAAAATTATACTATGGGAAAGATATAGAAGAAACATTAGGATATTTAGCAAGTATAGAAAAAGAATCCGATCACCCATTAGCAAAAGCAGTATTAGAAGAAATAGGAGAAACAAAGATTTCGCCTGTAACAGATACAGAAGTAGTAAAAGGTGGAGGTATAGTTGCCACAGTTAATAATCGCAGAGTTGCAGTGGGAAATGTGGCCTTAATGAAAAAAGAAAATGTAAAATTAAGTGAAGAAGCACAGGAAGACATAGCAAGTTTTGAAAAGGCTGGAAACTCACTAGTGATAACATCAGTAGACGGAGAGCTAAAAATATTAATGGGAATAAGAGACCAGATACGTCCAGGAGTGAAAGAACATCTGCATAGACTAAAGAAATTAGGAGTAAAAAATTTAATAATGCTCTCAGGAGATAATCAAGGGACAGTAGACCTGGTAAGCAAAGAATTAGGCTTAACTGAGGCCCATGGAAATATGTTACCTGAGCATAAATCTGAATATGTAAAAATGTTAATAGAAGAAAAAGGTCAAATAGTAGCATTCGTAGGAGATGGAGTAAATGACAGTCCATCATTAGCCTTAGCAAATATTGGGATAGCAATGGGAGGCGGAACAGACGTAGCTATAGAAACATCAGATGTAGTATTAATGAATTCAGATTTCAGCCGTCTACCCCACGCATTAGGTCTAGTAAAAGCAACAGCAAGAAACATGATACAAAACATTTTTATTGCAGTGGGAGTGGTATTAGTATTATTAGCAAGCCTACTATTTAGTGATTGGATGAATATGTCAATAGGAATGTTAGTCCATGAAGGTAGTATATTAGCTGTTATACTAAATGGCATGAGATTATTAAAATATAAATTAAAATAGGGAAAATTGATCTAGGTCAAAGTTTTTTAAAAATAAATTTGGTAATATTATATTAGAAGATTACTAATAAATTTAAAGATAGGGGAGGATGAGAATATGAAATCAGCAACAATTCAATTAGAAACATTAACATGTCCATCATGTATGCAAAAGATTGAAGGTGCACTAAAAAAATTAGATGGTATCGATAAAGATACAACAAAAATATCATTTAATACCAGCAAAGTAAAATTAGACTTTGACGAAGAAAAGCTATCAATCCAAGAAATAGAAAGTGCCATTAGCAAATTAGGCTATGATGTTATTAAATCCATAGTAAAATAAGCTAGTGTTAAATTCCTTGCAAGAAATACAAAAGAGCCTGTAAAATATTTTGTGTAAACTGAATTAAACTACTCTTCCTTGTTAATAATTGGGATAGATCAAATATCTATAATATTACAAGGAGGAGTCTTTTTATGGAAATCTCTGGAATTTTATTTATATATATCATCTAAAATAGTAATAGATTTGGCATCAAATGAAATCAATCCTTCTTTTCTCATTTTAGCTAATTCTCTTGATAAAGATGTTCTTTGTACCCCTAGCTTTTCTGCCAGAGCAGTTTTAGTAATATTTAACTTAATATAATTAGAGTTTTGCTTTTTGGCTTCATATTCAAGGAAGTTAATTACCTTTTCTCGAATAGTTTTGTTTATGAAATGTTTTATTTTATCTCCTAAAATATTTGCATTATCAGAAATATACTGTAAGTATTTCCTCAAAAAAATATGGTCATCAGTAAACATATTAAATAGTTTCTCCCTGTTAATCTCTAATATCAAAGAAGGTTGGCTTGCTGAAATAGTCATAGGATAATAGGGGTTTTTCGAAAAGAGTAGATTCCCACCCAAGATATCTCCAGCATAAAATTCAGAAATATTAAGCAAATTTCCAGATTCATCAATGCGATTAATAATAATCTTTCCTGATAAAATCAATTCAAACTTTCTACACCGCTCCCCATCAAAATGTAAAATATTATCTTTCATATATGATACAACTCTGAATGAGCCATCTCTTAAATTATTTAATATATTTTTATCTGAAATTGAGTTAAGTAAATCTATGTTTTTAATAAGATCAATATATTTTTTCATAACTCTCTCCTCTTGTGTTACATTGGTAACATCTTTAATGAGATTATATCTATATAATAAGATAAAATCAATTAATTAAGGAGATGCTTTATGAAATACCTTACTAGACTAATTCAAATAATATTTTTTCTACTATTTGTATTTCTTATTCAGCGGGGTAAAATGTTGCTCTGGCTTGCTATTTATGCTATAAGCTTATTATTGGCATTAGTATTTGGAAGAATTTATTGTGGCTATATCTGTCCAATGAATACTCTTATGATTCCAACAGAGTGGTTATCAAAAAAATTAAATCTACAGACTGATAGGACACCTAAATGGTTACAATCTGGAAAGGTAGCATGGATTTCAATGTTTGTAAGTATTGCCCTTATGCTATTTGCCAAAAGGGTACTTAATAAAAATATACCTATTTTGTTAATCTGGTTATTTATATCTGTAATTATTACATTAAGGTATAAGCCATCTATCTTCCATAACTTATTATGTCCTTTTGGTCCACTCCAAAAGATATTTGGGAAATTATCACTATTTTCAGAGGTGGTGTACACAGATGGTTGCATTGGATGCAAAAAATGTGAAGGTGTTTGCCCAAGTAATGCAATCTCAGTAAAATCTGAAGATAAAAAAGCAGTCATAGATACTGGAAAATGTTTTCAATGTACAAACTGTTCGCAAATATGTCCTTCAGATACTATCCATTATTCTAGGAATAAAAAAGGAAAGACATCTACGGTCAATATTTAATTTTTCATGTAAAATTACATTATTAGTTAGTGTAGTTGCAAGATTTACAAGATGTTATTCAGTCTTAATAGAAGGAGAGATGTGTCTTCTAGCCTACTTACCCATGGGCAAGTAGGCTGGTCTTATTTTTCATCTATTAAAGTCTGATATTTCTGCCTAAATTAAAAAATAACTTTTCTTTATTGTAATTATTGAATTTATTAGTATAATAATTATATAAATATATAGCTAATTAGTTAAATATATATGTGATTT
>DUPX01000131.1 GCA_012838085.1 Eubacteriaceae bacterium | reverse complement strand
ATTTTATATAATAAAAAAAATATAATTAAAACTAATACTCCCCAAATCACTATTTAACACTCTTTTCATCTAATTAAATTTAGTTATATCTAAATTTTACCTATAATAGGAAAAATTTATACCCATGAAAAAAACAGCTGATTACTAGCTGTTCATATGCAAAAAAATTAGATGCTACTGCTTTTTATTTGTTCATCAATATTAATTTGTTCCTCAATATTTTCTTTGCTTTTTTTATCTATTTGTAAATTATCTATATCCGGTAATTTATCAAGGGATTCTATGCCAATATATTTTAAAAACTCCTCTGTTGTAGCATAAACCATTGGTTTCCCAGGACTATTAAGCCTACCTGTTACTTTGATTAGAGACCTATCAAGAAGTCTTTGTATGGAGCCTTCGCTTTTTACTCCCCTTAAGCTTTCGATTTCCATTCTTGTTACTGGTTGTTTATATGCAATTATAGCTAAAGTTTCCAAGGCAGCTTTAGAAAGTCCACTTCTATCTTTATTAACCATAATCTGTTTTATATATTCATAGTGTTCACTTCGAGTTGCTAGTTGATACTTATCCTCTATCTTTTTTATTTGTATTCCCCTTCTATAATAATCAAATAGATCTTTCATTTCACTTAGTATCTTTTCAGTTTCAATTATATCTTCTTTAATAATAGATGCAATTTCCTTAATAGATAGGGCTTCTCCTGCAGCAAAAAGAAGGCCTTCTATTATTCCCATCTTCTCCTTTGTCTCCAATTCTTATGCTCCCCCATTTTTGATTTTATATATAATAAAGTCACCAAATAAACTATTTTGCATTATTTTAATACTTTTTAACTTTGCCAATTCTAATATAGCAAGAAATGTAGTTATTAGTTCATTTTTTGAATTACAATAGGTAAACAATGTACTGAAATTTATTGACTTATATTGATTGATTTGTTCAAGTAAAGTCTGCATTTTTTCTTGTACTGTATATGTTTCTAATTCAATTTCATGAAATAATTCAACATCTTTATTCAGTAAATCCTGTTTTAATAATATATTTTTAAATGCCATACATAGTAAATCTAATTCTATATCAATTTTTTTATTAATTTCTTCAAATTCCGGAAAATATTCTGGGTCTTTATATAGCACTTTTCTTTCTATGTTTTCTTGATTTTTTAAATATTGACTAATATTTTTATATTTCCTATATTCGATTAATTTCTCTATTAATTCCTGCCTTGGATCTCCTTCTTCCTCCTGCTCTTCTGCCATATTTTTTTTAGGTAAAAGCTCTCTAGACTTTATTTCTAGCAATGTGGAGGCCATTACTAAAAATTCACTAGTCACATCTAAATTTAACTCCTTCCATTGTTTTATATACTCCATATATTGATCTGTAATTTTAGAAATTGGGATATCATATATATCCAACTTGTTTTTTTCAATTAAATGGAGTAATAAATCTAAAGGACCTTGAAAGGAATCTATTGTTATTTGATATACCATTATAAGCCTCCGAAAAAAAAGTTTGCTAATAATAACAATTTATTTAATACTATCTGAATTAGAGGTGAGATTATCTTGCTTAATAATCCAGTAACAATCAATATTAATAAAATTGGGTAGCCAAATCTTTCATATTCCCAAAATAATCTTTCCTGTTTATTTGGCAATATACTGGCAATTAATTTTGAACCGTCTAAAGGTGGTATGGGTATTAAATTAAAAATGGCAAATATAATATTATAAAATACTAATAAATTTATTAT
>DUPX01000130.1 GCA_012838085.1 Eubacteriaceae bacterium | reverse complement strand
TTTGTTTTTTATATTCTTTAAAAAAGGTTTTTATATAATTAAAAACATTAGTATTAGCTTCATTCAAAACTTTCTTTAATAGATTAAAATTCCTATTAAATAGCTAAACAATATGAAACTTATCAATAATTATTGTAGCATTTTCCCTTTATTTATAGGTTTGGGGAATCAAAAGCTGCATTTTCAGAAATACGATATTTATGGATTTCCATAGTAGGCTATAGCAGCAATAAAGGTGAACTTACAAACTATTCTATCATTCTGCCAGCGAACCATGATGATTTAAATCCTTGGATTTTATCAATTAAATCATTTAATAATTTTTCATTTAGGCCCCTTCCAACCACATTAAATTGTGGAGGTTCCTACATTAAAAATTGTTAAATAATATTATCATGTATAAGAAGGCAATGTATTATTCTTTTTGAAACTAATAATTGCATCTAAGAATTACAATGATTTTTAGGAATATTCATATTTTTGCTTTTTGGAATCCTATTTAAAAATGATATAATGAACGAAATAGTTTTGTACATTATAGTAGGTGATAGTATGGATAGCAATAGGAGAAGGGAAAAGATTTTAGCCACTATTAGGACTAAGGATGGTCCCATTAAGGGAACTGATTTAGCTAAAATCTTTAATGTAAGTAGACAGATCATTGTTCAGGACATTGCCATATTAAGGGCTGCCGGGGAAAATATTTTAGCTACTCCCCAGGGCTATCTTTGTCCTTTTTCCTCTTCATCCACTATTAAAAAAACCATTGCCTGTCACCACAGAGCAGATGAAATGTTCGATGAGTTAGCAATCTTGATAGATAATGGAGCAAAGGTATTAGATGTGACAGTAGATCACCCTATTTATGGAGAAATAAAAGCTATGCTAATGTTAAATTCTAGGAAGGATTTAGTAGACTTTATAAATAGTTTTAAAAAACTTAAAGCTGAGCCCTTATCCTCCCTAACAGGTGGTGTCCACATCCATACTATAGAGGTGGAGGATGAAAGTACATATGAAGATATCATCCTAAAACTAAAAAAAGAAGGATTTTTAGTAGAGGAAGAGTAACCAATTAGTTTTTAAGGAGGAACTTATGATTATAAAAAGATCTAATAGCAGAAAGCCCTTAGGAGTTATTATTGCCATAATAATAGTTTTTGTTATGATTTTATTAAGAAGTACTGGATTTATAGTAGATTATTTATGGTTTAAAGAAGTGAATTATTTACAAGTATTTCTAAAGGAGATTATAACTAAGGTGGAAATAGGAATACCCTTGTTTATTATATTAACCTTTGTTTTATATGTTTATTTTGCATTAATAAAGGCCTTATATAATAAAAAGATGTCTATTTTTAACTCTAAGATACAAAATAAAAGGGAAAATCGATGGGTATTTTTAGGCTCCACCCTATTATCTATTTTTCTATCCATTGTAATCACTTCTAATCTTTGGTATAAGATATTAGAGTATAAAAATCTTACATCTTTTAATGTAAATGATCCGATATTTAATAAAGATATGTCTTTTTATGTATTTAAACTGCCATTTTTTCAACAATTATATTCCATTGGCTTGCTATTATTATTAATATTAGCTATTACAACTTTTGGCTTATTTATTATTCTATTTACCCTAAAGGGAAGGCAGGGAGTATATACTGAGGAGGATAATATAAGACATATAGATCTTAAAGCCATATCTAAGGATTTTATATCTATGGCATCAAAACAATTATCCATAGTATTAGGAATATTTTTTATATTATTAGCAGGAGGGTTTTATTTAAAGACCTTCACCCTCTTATATTCACCAACGGGTCTTGTATATGGTGCAGGCTATACAGATTTAAATGTCACCCTATGGGTATATAGAATATCTATGGTAGTATCCATAGTAGCAGGGATATTAATAGTTATTGCAGGATATAAAAGAAAAATCAAGCTTGGTCTAGTAGGCCCTATTAGCTTAATTATAATTAGCCTATTGGGAAATGTTATAGCCTTAGGGGTGGAAAATTTTATTGTATCTCCTAATGAATTAGTAAAGGAAGAGTCCTATATTTTAAATAATATTGAATATACCCAAAAGGCCTATGGGCTAGATAAGATAGAAAAAAAGGATTTTCCAGTAGAACAAAATATTACTGCGGAAAGCATTGCAAAAAATGATATCACCATAAGCAATATCCCAATAAATGATTATCGGCCTACCACATCAATGTATAATTCCTTACAGGGCTTTAGAAGATATTATGAATTTAGAGGGATTGATGTAGATAGGTACTATATAGATGGAAAGTATACTCAGGTATTTTTAGCTGCTCGGGAGTTAAATCAGGAAAAAATAGATGAAGGCTCCAAGTCCTGGATTAACCTTCATCTCAAATACACCCACGGCTTTGGAGCTGCAGTTTCTCCAGTAAATAGAGTAAATGAAGTAGGTCAACCGGAATTATTGCTAAAGGATATTCCACCTATTGGTAGCGAGGATTTAAAGATTACTGAACCTAGAATATATTATGGTGAACTGACCAATAACTATGTTATCACCAATACCAATACTAAAGAATTTGACTATCCTTCTGGAGATAATAACCAAGAGTATATCTATCAGGGGGAGGGGGGAATTCCTTTAGGATTTTTTAATAGAATTTTCTTTGCCCTAAATCAGGGTAGTTTAAGGATAATTTTATCTAATGATATAAATGCAAATAGTAAAATTCTTATAAATAGAAATATAATTGATAGGGTACAAAAAATAGCACCCTTCTTTGAATATGATAGTGACCCTTATCTAGTAATAAGTGAGGGAAAATTATACTGGATTATAGATGCCTTTACCACCAGCAATAGATACGGTTATTCCCAGCCTTTTAGAACCAATTCCTTTAATTATATAAGAAATTCTGTAAAGGTGGTAATAGATGCTTTTAATGGTTACACCACCTTCTATCACATAGATAAAGAAGATCCTATCTCCACCACCTATGGAAAGATTTATCCAAATCTTTTAAAGGATATAGATGAAATGCCGGAAGGGATAAAAGAGCATATAAGGTATTCCCAAACTCTTTTCGATATCCAAAGTGATATGTATAGAACCTATCATATGGAAAACCCTACAGTTTTTTATAATAAGGAAGATTTATGGCAAATATCTAAGCAAATCTATGGTGCAGGGGAAGAGGAAACAATAGAATCTACCCATATTATAATGAAGGACCCAGATGGGGATGATGAGGAATTTATGCTAATGGTGCCTTACACTCCTTGGGATAAGGACAATATGGTGTCCTGGATGGCAGCACTTAATGATGGAGAAAACTATGGAAAATTAATAGTATATAGATTCCCAAAACAAAAGCTAGTCTATGGACCTATGCAGATAGAAAAGCGAATAGATCAGGATACATTAATAGCAAAGGAACTTACCCTACTAGATCAACAGGGCTCAAATGTTATAAGGGGCAATCTACTCACTATACCAATAGATCAATCCTTACTCTTTGTAGAACCTATATATATAGAATCCTCCGGGGGAGAGAGAAATCTACCAGAGGTAAAGAGGGTAATAGTAGCCTATGAAAATAAAATAGTAATGGAAGAAAGCTTAGAAGAAGCATTAGATAAGGTCTTTGGCAAAAGCCAGGAGAGCAAACCTGAAGGGGGAGTAGAAACCCCAGAGGGCGAAACTCCACCTATACAAGATTCAACTTTAGAAGAACTTATTCAAAAGGC
>DUPX01000020.1 GCA_012838085.1 Eubacteriaceae bacterium | reverse complement strand
TTTCTACCTCAGGCAAAAGGCGGCTAACCTTAGGAGTCCCAGGTATTACCTCAAATTTCTTAGATTTTCCAGACCAATTGGATGTCAGATAAGTAATATTCCTCTCCTTCCCATCAGTTTTATAAAGGGCATCCTGGTTAAAGTTTATATTTTTTGTAGTTCCCACTATACCATTTTCAGCATCATATACTAACCAGTAACCAGCAACAACCATTCTAACCATCATATTTTCGGCAGAAAAAGTTCCTCCATTTAACTCAAAATTCACTTTTTCCTTAGAATTTAGGTTATGAAAAACATTTTTTCCTCCAATCCCTCCTCCCATTACCTTATAGTCCCCACCATTTATTATCAACTCACTTACCATAGACTTGGCTCCTAAATCTACTTTTATGGTAAAATCATCATAAGAATGGAAGGTGCCACCATTTATTATGGTTTGGCCTTGCTTAATGAGTAATACATTACCGCTGGAAAGATTGTAAGCCCAGCCATTATAAGAATATTTATTAGTTTTGTGTTTGATACCAACACACCAGGTTTTGCTTTTGCGGCCGGCTATAAACTTGCCCCCGTCTATAACTAACTCACCACCATTATTTAAAAATATATGATGGCCTCCCCTGTTGGTAGCCGCAGATATATTTTCTGCTAGCTGGGAATGATACCATACTTTCCCATCACCTGATGGTGATGAGTCAATAACATGTAAAGAACCCCCTTCCTCTATGGCAAACATAACCTTATCTAAACTCTTTGATTGGTAATCAGTTTTCATATCTCTTAACTCTAGGGTACGCCCATTTAAGTCTAAAGTCTTTTTGGTGGATATGGGGATTTTTAAATGATCTAATTCATAATTATAGTAGTATGAATACTCATGTTCTATGTCATTACCTAATTTAACCTTACTTGCAGTCCCTGATTTACTTAATGCTTCTTTTAATTCACTCCAGGTTGTTACCGTGACTTCGGTGTCATCTGCCCGGGCGGGTAATATCATACCTGGTAAAAGGCCAATAACTATAGCCAAAGTCAGAATTAGGCTTATAATTCTTTTTCTTTTATAATTCATTAACTCTCCCTCCATTTTCATATTTATCTGGTTAATTATTGTAAAATAAGGTATATCATCCCTTCTTTTCTTTGCCATTTCATCTAAAGACAGAAAAGGGAGTTCTATCCTAATGATTTTATAGTGGCTATCACCTCCTCTATCCTGGCATTGGCGGTAGTAAAGCCATCTATTTCCCCAGCCCTCTTTGCCTCCACCACCTCCGGTAGTATGTCATCTAAATAGGTGTAGCTTAGAAATAATAATACCTGACAAGGGGGATAGGCTTTTTTCAGTCTTTTTCCTACCTCTAGACAATAGGACAGGGGATAGAGGGAATGGTCCGGCACCTCTATCACCGCTGTTTCGGGGGTTTTGTCACAGAGGTATAGTTCTGCATTTTTATAATCTGATGTTAAAACCGGATGGTATTCTGTATTGTCCTGGAAATTTTTATGTAGGCCTTGGCCGATAATACCGGTATGCATTATAAAAAGTATGGTTTTTTCCATTATCCCCCTCCTTTCGATACAGGATTACACCCTTCGGACGGTCAAAGGTCGCCCCTACAACTTGGGCAGGGGTGGGTAGAACCCACCCCTTAGATTGGATCCTTCGGAAGTATGCTTATTCTGCTGTTCTCAGGATGACTTAACTAATCATTTATATTAATTCTATATGGGTATTTTTTCTTTGTCTATTGGTCAAAAGACCTATTTTTTGATCTTTTTCAATAAAAAAACTACCTTTCGGTAGTTTTTTACAGTTTATATCTCAGGATTTATCCAGCCCCCTATCATGGCATGGGCCACTAATCCTGCCCGCCCCACTTTTCCTGTCTTTCTTAGGAGGCTTTCTATATGTCTTTTTACTGTGCTTTCTGAAATGCTTAAGATATTTGCTATTTCTTTATTGGAACAATCTTCACAGATAAGCCGTAGGACTTCTATTTCTCGTTGGCTG
>DUPX01000129.1 GCA_012838085.1 Eubacteriaceae bacterium | reverse complement strand
GTTACTAAACTAATCAGAGTAGCAATAGAAGTTCTCGATAGTTTGAGAGTAGTGTAATATCTTATGGTTACTAAACTCTAAAGATTTTGATGATGAGAGGATGCGAGTTTGAGAGTAGTGTAATATCTTATGGTTACTAAACACCAAGAAGTAGAAGTAACCAACCTTAAATGTTTGAGAGTAGTGTAATATCTTATGGTTACTAAACTTACTGATTATTTAAAGTGCAGGATGGATTTTTTCTTTAACCTATTAAATATAGGTGAGTGCATGACATGATAAGTAGTTTTATTAGTATTTTTCCAATACCTTAGACAAAATCTTTCTAGCAATAGGTGCTGCACTTTCTCCACCAGTAGTTCCACTATTCTCTAATAGGACAACAATGGAAACCTTAGGGTTATCTGCGGGGGCAAAACCTACGAACCAAGCATGGTCTTTTTTCCCAGTGACTTGGGCAGTTCCAGTTTTTCCAGCTACCTTAACAGATGAGAGGGCTGCAGCTTTTCCTGTACCACTTTTTACAACATCCACCATCATATTTTTAATGGTATCTGCAATTTCAGGTGATATAGCTGATGATAGAATTTCGGTTTCATTTGTTTTTATATTTTTTCCTGTAGAGGTAAGGATATCTTTTACTAATATGGGTTTTATTATTTTTCCATTATTGGCTATCCCAGAGGTCATCAATAGCATATTCAATGGAGTAACTAAGGTTTTTCCTTGGCCTATTCCTGTTGATGCTAAATCCGGCTTACTCATTTTCTCAGTAAAAAGTACGGATTTTTTTGTATTAATATCTAGAGAAATAGGATTATTTAATAAAAATCTCTCGCCGGTATTTTGTAGATTATTTTGGCCTAATTCTAAAGCAATTTGTCCAAAGGCGACATTACAGGATTTAACTAGGGCTTGGTGAAGGTCAATATTTCCATGGCCCTTACTACTATAATCCTTTAGTATAAATCCATCTATAGTGACTTGCCCTTTACAATTATATTCAGTATTAATGTTTTGTCTTTCTAATGCTGCTGCTGTTGTAATAATTTTAAATATAGAGCCAGGGGTATACAAGCCTTGGGTTGCACGATTAATTAAAGGACTATCTTCATTTTTTATAATTCTTTCCCAATCTTCATTAACTTTATTTGGATTAAAACTGGGGGAACTTATCATTGCATAAATCTCCCCATTCACAGGGTTCATAACTATGATGGAACCTTTTTGATTACCTAATAATTCCCCGGCATATTGCTGGATTTCGTGGTCAATAGTTAGCCTAATATTCATTCCTTTTGGATTAAGATTACTTTTGGACATAATTTTCTTAATCTCATTTATGGAATTATTTTTGCTGATATTAAGCAGTTCTTTATTATATGCTTTTTCCAGGCCTTCCTTTCCCAATGTTCTACTATTATATCCAATAATATGGCTATAAAGGGGGCCGTAATGGTATTCCCTTAATTGCTTATCTTCTAATTGGGTACTAGATGCCAGAGGCAAATCATTTCTATCTACAATACTGCCCCGAAGGGTATATTCTTCTTCTTTCCATATTCTCTTATTATAATTATTATTACTAATAAAATCTGCCTGAAAAATTTCAAAATAACTTAGATAGACTATTAATAATATAAATAAAGAGGATAAGGCTATTAAAACCGTTATTATTCTATTATTTTCTATTTTATTCTTCCTGTCCATAGTTATCTTCCTTTTCATCTTCAAAAACTTCTGAGCATGCCTGAAGGATACCCAGAGAAGCAAAGCTTGCCACTAGGGAACTACCCCCATAGCTAAGAAAGGGTAAAGTAACACCGGTAAGGGGAATCATTTTTGTGACTCCTCCAAGTATAATAAATGATTGAACCCCTATAAGGCTTGTAATTCCTAATGCTACAATTCTATAGAACTTATTTTTTTGTTCTAGCGTAATTTTAATGCCTCTATATATAAAAATCATATATAACATAATAATTGCAATACCAGTAAGGAGGCCCATTTCTTCACAATAGGCAGAAAAGATAAAGTCGTTATGAACTTCTGGAATGTATTGTGGGTAACCTCTACCGATACCTGTTCCCAAAAAACTTCCTGCTGCAATTGCAAACAGAGATTGGGTAATCTGATAACCGCCTGTGTCAATATATTTCCATGGATTAATCCATATTTCTACCCTCACTCTAACATGGTTGAATATAAAATAACTAACAACTGCCATAGTGGAAGCTATTATAATATTATAAAGAATAAACTTTCTGTCCCTTTCATAAACATAGACAATAATAATGTAAATTGTGAAGAAAATTAATGCTGAGCCTAAATCTTTTTGCAGGAATAGAAAAGCTATATTACCAAATGAGACAATTGATAACATTAGCTTATTCTCAAACTTATCTATGTTAACATAGTAGGAGGCTAAAAAAAATATAAATAATATTTTTATCAATTCTGCTGGTTGAAAACTATATTTATTTTGGATCACTATCCAATTAGTTGCACCCTTAATGGTTTTGCCGAAGATTAGGGTAGTTAAAAACAAAAGAAAGGATATAAATATATATATATACATCCATTTAGGCCAGATTTTAATAGACTTTATAAAAAAATAGCTTATAAATAGTGACAATATACCTATAACAAACCAAATTACCTGTTTTAAGCCAAGTTCTGGACTTAGTCTATAAATCATAATTATACTAAGGCTCATTAGCATAGAAACTATTAAAAATATATATTCATCACCAGAAGAGATCTTTGATAGGATAAAAATTGACAGGTATATAATTACTATTAATCCAAGTACTGTAATAATTGTAGTTTTATTAATGCTATTATGGTAAAAGGCCACCAATAATAGGCCTAATAGATTTATAGATATTAGTATGTTTTTAGGTATTTTATAGCTAAATAAACTCTTCATCTTAAGAGACCTCTTTATTCATTTTTTTCATGGACAAAAAGAAAATTAACCTGCCCAATTTTTATACTATCTCCATTTTCCAATCGGATGGGATTTAATAGCTCTTCCCCATTTACAAAGGTGCCATTTGCACTATCTAAATCTTCAATAAAAAACTGATTTCGGTCATTTGTAATGGTGGCATGCCTTTTAGACATATAGGGATCCTTTATAGACAGGGTATTACTACTAGATCTACCTATAGTGGTTGTGTCCTTATTTAGGGTATAATATTCTTCAATATTAAAAGGTAATTCATCTCTTTTATTTATTAGTTTTAAATATGTAGATGTTACGGAAGACCTCCTTCTTATACCCCTAATATCTAAATAGATCATTCTAATTATTCCAAACATAAAGAGATATATTAATAGTATAAAAAGATAACGAACCATTAAAGATAGAATATCAAACATCTTCCATCACCACCAATAGTAATTTCTCTATCATGATTATTTACATAAAACACATAAAAATATAATATCTTGTATTAATATTTTATCATAATCCCAATATTAGGAATAGTCTAAGGCGTTCTTTGATAGTTTAGTCGGCAGTATTTAGCAAAGAAAAATTAAAAAGGGGAGGGAGTTTTTTAGTTGTTTTTGTTCTTACAGTGGAAGATGTTACATAGAACTATTTACTAAGATATACAGAGAATAAGGTATTAAGCATTAAATCCATAGGGCAATTATGTTAATATTTTTTCTATAAGGGTAAAAATGGTTATAAGAAATAGACCTATTAATTTTTTTATGGCCTAATATTATGATAAAATTAGTATTGACTAGACAAAAAAGGATGATATTTATGAGGAAAGGTGTAAAAATAATTATATCATTTTTAATAATTGTAATAGTAGCTGTCATACTATTGCCTAATATAATTTGGGAAAAATATTTTACTATTGGGAATATTAGAGAAGAGATAGAGGTAGGTAAGGAGAGTATTATATCCGAAGAAATAGTGGACAAGCCTAAAGGTATAGATAAGTATACTATTGACAATCTCAATTTGCGAGAGGGACCTTCTATAGATTATAAGAAAATTCTTACTATACCTGTGGGAGAAAAAGTATTAGTAATTGGGCATAAAGATGGTTGGGATGAAATAATATATAAGGATGAAGAAGGTTTTGTTAGTGCTAATTATTTAACTGAATCTGAAAAGGAAGCGGCACTTACACTTGCAAATTATCTTGCAATAAATAGAGATCCTGAGGAGACTGTGGAAACTATGAAGGTTGTTAAGGATATACTATTAGTTAATAAAACTTATGGTTTACCCTCAGATTATAATCCCGGGGAAAATCCTGAAGCTGTCGACCAATTAAAAGAAATGTTTAAGGCAGCTAAAGTAGAAATAGGAAAGGAAATGATGTCTGTATCTGGTTTTAGAAGTTATGACCACCAAAAAAGGATCTATGAAAAATATGTAAAGAGGGATGGATTGGAAAAGGCATCCACTTATTCTGCCCGGCCCGGTCACTCAGAACATCAAACAGGATTAGCTTTTGATATAGGGGGAAAGGATAGTAAATACTGGGTTAATGACTCTTTTGCCAATACAGAGGAAGCAGAATGGTTAAAGGATAATGCCCATAGATTTGGATTTATATTAAGATATCCTAAGGATAAGAGCCATATTACAGGCTATAAGTATGAACCTTGGCATTTTAGATATATAGGAGTAGACCATGCTACCAAGATTTATGAAAGTGGCTTAACATTAGAGGAATATCTATTATAATAAATTGTTAAAGATTAGGATCCAATTATTTCAGGGTCCTATTTTTATTTTATCGGGTAGGTTAATTCAATATCTTCATTTTTATATTTTTCTTTAAATTTAATATAAAAATTTGATATACTCGGATTTTCCTGGAGAAACTTATTAAAAATATAAAAGTTTTTTAATGTATTAGGACTAATAGAATGTTCTATCATCTCTGTATCTTTAAGAAGGGTTTCTTTCACACCTAGATTCAATAAAAACTCTTCAATAATTTCATGTCTTCTTAAAAGATAGTTACCAAGGGCTTTACCCTTATCTGTTAATCTAATAATTCCATACTTTTCATAATCTACCAGTCCTAAAATTCCTAATTTTTGAATTATTTTAGTTGTGGAAGAAGGTCGTACATTTAATTTTCTAGATAGAATATTAATGCGAATATACCCATTTTCCATACAAATCCGGTAAATCATTTCAAGATAATCTTCCATACTAGAGGTTAGTATTTTGTCTTCTAAGTCTAATATTTGATATCCTCTGAAAGTATGAAATTCTTTCCCTTTTTTCATAGCTACCACCCTTCTTTTCTGTCACAAATTAGTAAAAAAAACATACCTTAATTATTAGATATGACAAATAAAGTTTCCTATGACTAACATTTTTATTTATGAGGAAATGATTTTAAAGGCTAAAAATAATTGTTTTATTAAAGGAGAAATTGCTATGAAGGAAAAAATAATTTCTTTAAACAAATTGGCAATTGGTTCCTCTGGATTGGTAAAACAGCTAACTGCCCAAGGTAATATTAGGAGAAGGTTGTTAGACTTAGGGATAACAAAGGATACAATAATAGAATCCTTAAGAAAAAGTCCCAAAGGGGATCCAATAGCATTCCAAATAAGGAGTGCAGTAATTGCTCTAAGATCAGAGGAATCATCAAAGATTTTAGTCCAATGGATAGAATAAGAAGGGGGAAGGTAGAAATGGGATTAACAAATCAGTCTACAGGTATAGGTATAATAGATAGAATGATTGAAATAAAATCAACCTCCCCTGAGGATTTTATAATAGCCCTGGCAGGTAATCCCAATACAGGGAAAAGTACGGTTTTCAATAGTCTTACAGGTTTGAAGCAACATACTGGAAATTGGCCGGGAAAAACTGTGACAAATGCCCAGGGTAGATATTCCTACAGGGAGAGAAACTATACCTTAGTGGATTTACCGGGTACCTACTCTATACTGGCAAATTCTGTAGAGGAACAGATAGCTCGGGATTTTATTTGCTTTGGAAATCCTCAGGTTACAATTGTTGTAATGGATGCTACTTGCCTAGAAAGAAACTTAAATTTAGCCCTTCAGATTTTGGAGATTACAGATAGGGTGGTACTATGCGTAAACCTTATGGATGAGGCTAGAAGAAAAAATATTAGTATAAACCTAAATAAATTATCTGAAATATTAGGAGTTCCTGTAGTGGGCACTTCTGCAAGAAATGGTGAGGGACTGGATAATCTAAAAAATGCAGTTGAAAAGGTAGCATTGGGAAAGATTAAACCAAATCCAAATAGTATAGCATACAATGATAAGGTACAGGGAGGAATAGAAGAATTAACACCCTATATAAATTCTAAAATAGGTGATAGGATAGACAATAGTTGGTTGGCATTACGTCTTATTGATCGGGATAATTCATTGTTGGAATCTATATCCAACTTTTTAAAACTAGACTTAATGCAAAATAGGGTAATATCTGAAAAGTTATTAGATATATGGGAGAGACTTAGTAGGGATGGTTACACAGAGGAAACCCTAAGGGATAATATTGTAACAAGCTTAATAAAAGAAAGTGAGATTATCTCAAAAAGCGTTGTTACTAATATAAAAAATCAAAAAAATCTAGACTATAAGATTGATAATATTTTAACCTCAAAAACTTTTGGCTTTCCCATTATGATAGCTTTATTAGGAATAATATTTTGGATAACTATAGTAGGGGCAAACTATCCATCGGAAATGCTAGCAAAGGGATTTTTTTGGATAGAAGAGCAACTCTTAGTTTTGTTTAGCTATCTTAAGACCCCTCCTTGGATTCATGAAATATTAGTTTTAGGAATGTATAGAACATTGGCTTGGGTTGTATCAGTAATGCTACCTCCAATGGCAATATTTTTCCCAATATTTACATTATTAGAAGACTTAGGTTATCTTCCTAGAATTGCTTTCAATCTTGATTATTATTTTAAAAAAGCTTGTACCCATGGAAAACAGGCACTAACTATGTGTATGGGATTTGGATGCAATGCTGCTGGAGTAATAGCCTGTAGAATTATAGATTCACCAAGGGAGAGGCTAATCGGAATTATTACTAATAACTTTGTGCCTTGCAATGGACGGTTTCCTATTCTAATTGCAATGGCAGGTATGTTTATTGCTGGATTTGCTGGCATATTTGGTGCCTTTGCTGCAACCCTATCTATATTAGTTGCAATAGTGTTAGGGATTTTTATCACATTAATAATATCCAGAATACTTTCTAAAACTATATTAAAGGGTTTGCCCTCGACCTTTACCTTAGAATTACCCCCATATAGAAAGCCTCAAATAGGGAGAATAATAATACGTTCGATTTTTGATCGTACCCTATTCGTACTAGGTCGTGCAGTAGTAGTAGCTGCCCCTGCTGGAGCAGTTATTTGGATAATGGGAAATATCAATCTTGGAGGTATTAGCCTACTGGTTCATTGTGCCCGATTTTTTGATCCTTTTGCAAGGTTGATAGGGTTAGATGGCTATATTTTCATGGCTTTTATATTAGGCCTCCCTGCTAATGAAATAGTTATACCCATATTAATAATGAGTTATATGTCAAAGGGATCTATGCTAGAATTGTCTAGTTTAAATGAAATGAAAGAGCTATTTATAAATAATGGTTGGACCTGGATGACAGCAGTTTGTACTATGATTTTTACATTGAATCATTGGCCCTGTGCTACCACCCTTTTAACAATAAGAAAAGAAACCCAAAGTTGGAAGTGGACTTGGATTTCCTTTATAGTACCTACTATAACAGGTATAATAATCTGTTTTATAGTTGCCCAGACTGCTAGAATATTAGGCATAGTATAGAGAAAAAGCAAAGGGGATTATCCCTTTGCTATTAAATAATTATTTTATCTCTAGTGATATCTTTTAAGCTACTACATCCAGTCATTATCATTGTTTCTTTTAATTCTTCACCTATTTTATTAGTATATAATTCAACACCTTCCGCCCCACCACCAAAGGCAGATATGGCATAGGGTCTACCAATTAACACTGCATCTGCTCCTAAAGCAATAGCCTTAAAGACATCTCCCCCTGAGCGAATGCCACCATCTACAAATATTTTCATCTTATCTTGAACAACTTCTCTGATTTCAGGGAGTACTGAGCAGGTTGCTGGGGTATTATCAAGAACTCTACCACCGTGGGAGGATACCACAATCCCATAAGCCCCAGTTTCCAATGCTTTTTCTGCCCCTTCCTTAGTCATAATTCCTTTTATAATAAAGGGAATTTTTGTTGAATGGACTATTTCTTTTAATTCTTCTATGCTTTTTGGGTTAACAGGTTTACCCATAATGGCTAAATTAATCAATCCAGCAGAATCAATATCCATAGCAAAGGCAATGGCATTAGCCTCTTCTAATAATGCTATCTTTTTTAAGACTTGTTTATTTTCCCAGGGTTTTAAGGTAGGAATTCCAAGCCCTTTTGCCTTTTTAATCACCCTAAGGCTATCATTAAAAAGCTCATCCATGGGGCCGTCGCCAGTAAACCCTGCACAACCGGCAGCTATTGTACCAAAAACAATAGCTTCACTATATTCTTCTTCAGAGATAGCATCATTATAATTTAACTTCATACCTCCTATTGGGGCAGCAAAAATTGGGTATTTAAAGGTTTTTCCGAAGAGTAAAATAGAGGTGTCCTGTCCTTTATTTTGGTAAATAGTATCCATTTTAAGTTTTATTGATGAAAGGAATTCATTACAAATAGTAAAGCCATTACCGCTACCTTTTCCACCTACTCCCGGTACTTCCCCCTTACATACAATACCATTACAAACCTTACAAACCCTGCAATTGGGTGCCATTTTTATTTTGGCATTTTCTAGGACTTCTTGATAATTCATAGATAATTCCCCTCCTTTAGACTAGCCTAATCTAATTTACATTAATTATAGCATATACTAGCTATTCAAATAATAAGAACAGGGTATTAAGATGATATAATATAAAATAAGATTTCAATAAATTATAAGGGGGTAATAATTTGAAATTAGCTATTATTGGAGCAAGTGGACTATTAGGTTCTACAACAGCTTTTTTAGCAGGAAAATTAAATATTTTAGAGGAAATAATATTGATATCAAGAAATAAAAACCTACTCCGGCATCATATAATGGATATGGAACATGCCTTATTACCTTATTCTAAGACAAAGGTAATAGAAGGGGAATATGAGGATATTAAGGGATGCGATATTATCCTTATCACTGTGGGTGCACCTGAAAGGAAGGTGGAAACCCGGGATGAATACCTAAGGGATAATGTAGTAATAATGAAATCAGTTTTAGAAAATATGAAACCCTATTATAGTGGAGGGATAGTCATTGTAGCCACTAATCCTATTGATGTATTTAATTACTATGCCTGGGAAAAATTAAAGGGTGATAGAAACAGATTTCTAGGTTTTTCATCTAATGATTCCTTAAGACTAAAATGGTCTGTTTCTAAGGTGACAGGAAAGGCCTATGACCAACTAGAGGGATTTTGTATAGGAGAACATGGGATGGGACAAATACCCCTGCTAGATCAAATTAAATGGAGAAATAAGCCTTTAAAACTTACTAGCAATGAAAGGATAAGGGTCATTGTAGAACTTGGTAGCTGGTTTGGTAAAATGCAGTCATTAGATTGTGGCAGAACCAGTGGTTGGACATCTGCTGTTACCCTTACTGAAATGATAGAATCAATAGTATTAGATCAGAATAAAATAATAGAGTGCTCTATAGTTTTAGAGGGAGATTTAGGATTTGATAATGTATCTATAGGGGTACCTGTTAGGGTTGGCAAAAATGGAGTTAACAATATAGAAATGCCTACTTTAACAAGTGAACAATCTAGAGAATTTAAAAAAATTATTGAAAAAATTCAAGAACAAATTCAATTAATATAAATTTATATATAGAAAAGGAAAATATAATTAAATTAAAAAGTTTATTTATTACAAATAGATATTCCATATTAAACAAGATTAGTAAATTCATCCAATGGTTTATTTATTTCGGTTTCAATGGAGTATAATTTTTCCCTATCCTCATTTAAGTCGTCTGAAGGAGGTAAATTCATTTTAATGCTTGAACATTTATTAGAAATCATTTGAACAATTTCCTTATTATCTATTTCATTTTGGTCTATTTGAAGTATTAGATTTTGAATTTCTTCTATTTCTTTACGTAATTGCTCATTGGAATCCTTTATCATAATTCATTCTCCTTTAGATATTTTTATTATTTTGTCCAATGACAATTTAATTATTACAATAATATTTTTATTTAGCAGGGAAGTACTGCTTTTATATAGCTTTATTTTGCTTATTAAATTGTTTTATAAAAAGAGACTTAATTTCTTTAAAATCTACATTGTTAACAATAAGGCCCAAAAAAATTGTAAAAGCGCCTAACCATTGGAGTTTAGAAAGCTCTTCAAAAAGAACTATCCTAGCCGTTATCAAACCTGTTATAGGGACAAGTAGAGTTAGTGGGGCAACTTTTCCCAGTGGATATTTTGAGACAAGGTTACTCCATACACCATATCCAAATAAATTTGCCGCATAAGCTAAAAACATAGCAGAGAAAATGGAGACAAAATCTAAATTAGAAACTGCCATTAATATAGTTTGGGGAGTATCTATAAGTAATGCAACACCCATAATAGGAATGGGTGGTATTAATGCAGACCACACCACTAGACTTATTATGTCCAATTTTTCACCTTTAGCAGTGGCTTTATTGGTAGCAATTTTTGTCAAAATATTGCCATAGGCCCAAAAAGTAGCAGCTAAAACAACTAACAGTAATGAAGAAAAAGGAATTTGGGTAATCTTAGTAGAAGAGGAGGCTTTAGCTATGAAAAACAATCCTAAGGCTGCAATTACAAATCCTGTTATTTGTTTTTTATTTAATTTTTCTTTAAGAATAATATATGCTAATATGGGGGATATAAAAGCTTGGAGTTGTAAAAGAATAGAAGACAAGCTGGCAGGTAATCCTATCTCCATTGCATAAAAGAGACATGCAAACTGTCCAACTCCTACAGAAAGACCATATATAATTAATAATTTTAATTCTATTTTAGGCGGCTTAATAAAAAATATGGCTGGGAAAGCTGTAAGTATATATCTAAAAGCAACTAATAGCATTGAAGGAAATCCGTCTAGACCTATTTTAATAACAGTGAAATTAACCCCCCATATAATTACTAGCAATATAGCCAGAATAATATCCTTTTTTTTCAAAAAAATGCCTCCAATCTAATATTCTTTACTATTAGTTTTACACAATAATATTAAAATTTCAATGAATAATTGTAATTTATAGAAATACGATTGAATTATAAAACACATATTTTATAATAAGCCGTTGATAAGGAATATGCTATAATTTAGACCAAAGGATTTGTAAACAACATTATTAAGCAAAGGAGATATTATGTCCAATAGAAGAAATACATTTTTTATAGTAACTATAGTAATTTTTGGATGTATAATTATGGGATGGGTAGATAGTGTTCTTTCTCCCAATTATAGAACCAAGTCTATAATTAAATTGTTCACTTTTTTATTATTACCAATAGGTTTTATTATTATTAAAAAGGATATTACATTAAAAGACCTTTTCAAAATTGATAAAAGGTCCATTAAGAGTTCTTTGATATTGGGAGTGGGAGTGTATTTTTTAATAGTATTTGGGTATCTTCTTTTACAACCTTTATTTGATTTTTCTAATATTACTGGTGCATTAGAAAATAATATTGGAGTAAATAAGAATAATTTTATCTATGTTGCATTCTACATATCTTTTTTCAATTCATTACTTGAGGAATTTTTCTTTAGAGGATTTGCCTATCTAACATTAAAAAGGTTTACCTCTAGGATATTTGCTAATATTTTTAGTGCAACTGCCTTTTCAATTTATCATTTTGGAATTATGAAAAGCTGGTTTTCTCCTATATTATATTTTTTACTGATAATCAGCCTTTTTATTGCTGGACTTTTATTTAACTGGCTAAATCAGAAAAAGAATAATATTTATCCATCATGGTTTGTACACATATTTGCCAATTTAGGTATTAATACAATTGGTCTTATACTTTTTGATATTATATAGAGTAAAAATCCTGAAGGAAGTTGAACTGACCTTCATATGATAGACTTAAAAATCCAAACTATGAGAGGTCAGTTTTTTATGGTTGTTTTAGTCTATGAATTAGCAAGGGATTTAACCTGTTCAAATTCATCCTGTATATCTTTTGTAGGCTCTTTAGAAGATAGAGATACTATTATAATTACAATGCAGGAGAGGACAAATGCTGGGAATAATTCATAAATCCCAAATATTCCTCCCAGGGGCTTAAGAAGAAGTTTCCATATAAAGACCATGGTTCCACCAGTTATCATACCAGCGATAGCAGCATTTCTGGTGGTTCTCTTCCAGAATAGAGAGAATAGCATCAGCGGACCAAAAGTGGCACCAAAACCTGCCCAAGCAAAGGATACCACAGTAAAGATAACACTATTTTCATCTAAGGCAATTATCATAG
The DNA here is from genome assembly GCA_012838085.1 of Eubacteriaceae bacterium. Taxonomy (GTDB): domain Bacteria; phylum Bacillota; class Clostridia; order Eubacteriales; family Garciellaceae; genus DUPX01. The sequence continues at coordinate 4,824 of DUPX01000129.1, read as the reverse complement.
CTATTAAAGCAATAATCACTAAGGTGATTCTAGACATTTGTAAAACTTTTTTATCGCTTGCATCTTTTTTCATTATCCCATGATAGATATTTTTTGAAAAAGCTGATGCAGCAATGATTAGATAAGAATCTGCTGAACTAATAGTAGCAGCTAAAATGCCTGCCATAATTACTCCGGCAAATAAGGGGACAAAGAAACTTCTAGACATTAGAATAAATATACTTTCTGCTTGGCTCTGTGTAAGGAGTGCATTTGGGAAAAGTATTCTTCCCAGTATACCTATTGTTACAGCAGCCGTTAAGGATATGATTACCCAGACAGTAGCAATTCTTCTAGATATTTTTAATTCATTAAAATCTCTTATTGCCATAAATTTTAGCAGCACTTGGGGCATGCCAAAGTATCCTAGTCCCCAGGAAAGGGTAGAGATAATAGTTAAAAATCCATAACTACCTGCTTCACCAAATAAAGGTTGCCCTCCTTCACTTAGTTTTTGTACTCCTCCCTCTAATACGGGTTTGGCTATCCCAAAGAAATCAAAAAAACCAGGAATGGATTTAGCATTTTCTACAACTAAAGAAATACCCCCCGCTGTGGATATTCCTACAAATAAAACCACAACCAAAGCAAATATCATTATAGTACCCTGCATAAAATCTGATGCACTTTCTGCTAACCATCCACCTATAAAAGTATAAAAAATAACGAAAATTGCTCCCGCTATCATCATATGGGTATAATTGGTGTTAAAGATAGTGCTAAAAAGTTTACCCATAGTAACAAAGCAGCTTGCAGCATATACACTAAAAAAAACTAAAATAAAAAGGGCTGCAATAGTTAAGATTACCTTTTTATCTTCTTTATACCTATTGCTAAAAAAGTCCGGAATTGTAATTGCATCACCGGCAACATGGGAATAAATTCGCAATCTCTTTGCTACAAATAGCCAGTTTAAGTAAGTTCCAATTCCTAGACCTAGGGCAGTCCATGCTGCATCACTTAACCCAACCCAATATGCAACACCCGGCAGGCCCATTAATAACCATCCACTCATGTCAGAAGCCTCTGCTCCCAAAGCTGTAAACCAAGGGCCGAAAGATCTACCTCCTATAAGAAAATTTTCACTACTTTCACTAGCACTTCTGGCATAATATAGTCCAATTCCTATTACAACTCCTATGTATATTATCATTGCCAATAATATCTGGCTGCTTGCCCCGCCCATAAGATAAACCTCCTTTAAATTTATTAATTTATAATGTCCTGTATATTTTATACTTTTATCAATATTTTGACAACTGAAAAAGGATAATGAAATAATTCCACTATCCTTTAGCTTACTAAGTGCCACAAAAAGTCATATAAGGTTTATCGGTACAAGGGGGAGGATTAGAATACTTTTCCTGATAATTAGAGTACTCATAAGGATTTGCTAAGGCATTCAATAGGTCATTCATCACATAGAAATCACCATTATCTACTGCTGCATCCAGGGCTTCCTCTACTCTGTGATTTCTTGGAATAATGGAAGGATTGTTATTTTTCATTAATTGGAGAGATGATTCTGTAGTTTCACTTTGTCTTGCTAGCCTTTCCTGCCAACTTTTATACCATTGAATAAATTCTCTAGTACTATATAGATCATTTTCGTGAGATGAAACCTTATTCTGTGATAAATCTCTAAAAGTAATAGTAAAGTCTGCTCTATTTTTTTCCATAAGCTCCAGCAGCCTTTTCACAATAGATTCATCTTTCTTTTCTTTATTAAAAATACCAAGTTTTGCTCTCATTCCATCTAGCCAATAGGATTGAAATATATCTGTAAAATTTGAAATAGCATCCTGAATAATACCTATAGACCGGTCTTGATTTTTATCTATTAACGGTATTAAAGTATGGGCAAATCTCATAAGATTCCATTTGCCTATTGCTGGTTGGTTTTTATAAGAATATCTCCCAGATAAATCTATTGAGCTAAAAACTGTTTTTGGATCATATGTATCCATAAAGGCACAGGGACCATAATCAATGGTTTCACCACTTATGGCCATATTGTCTGTATTCATCACCCCGTGAATAAACCCTACTAATTGCCATTTTGCAATTAATTGAGCTTGACTTTTAATAACTGCATTTAGAAGTTCAAGATAGGGGTTATTAGCAAGATTTATATTTGGAAAATGTCTTTTAATAGTATAATCAGCAAGAATTTTAAGATCTTCTTCAGAACCCCAATTTGAAATATATTCAAAGGTTCCTACCCTTAAGTGACTGGTTGCTACTCTAACAAGTATAGCACCAGGTAATTTAGTTTCCCGCCACACCTCTTTACCGGTAAGTAATACAGCAAGGCTACGGGTAGTTGGAATTTTTAACCCATTCATTGCCTCGCTTATAATGTATTCCCTTAGCATAGGACCTAAAGCAGCCCTTCCATCACCACTTCGAGAATAGGGAGTTTTACCTGCACCTTTTAATTGAATATCCAGCCGATCACCTTTAGGAGTAATATGTTCACCTAGTAAAATAGCCCGACCATCACCTAACATGGTAAAGTGACCAAATTGATGACCAGCATAAGCCTGGGCTAATGGCAGGGCACCCTTTATGATTTTATTACCTACAAGAATTTCCACTCCTTCAGCACTTTCTAAGCCTTCAATATCAAGACCTAGGTTTTTTGCCAGGGATTTATTAAGAATAACCAGTTTTGGAGTAGGAACAGGAGTAGGTTTGGTTTTACTATAAAAAACTTTTGGTAAGGAGGCAAAACTATTATCAAAGTTCCAGCCCATATCTATAATAGATTCTTCTATTGTCATTGATATCACCTTTCAACACTTATATTGGCATTACTATATTAGTCTTCACATTTTCAATATATTTATTATAACCATTTATATAAACCTAAAAACACATAATATATTTTTTGCATATAATATTATAGTAATATATAAAGGAGAGAAGGCTGTGTATGAATATAATATGATGTGTCCCTATTATCATTATCTACATCCATATTGCTGCCCAGGTTGTAGACTTCCTAAACTTAAAGATTATGGACCAGATCCCTTTGTAATCAATATTGAAAAGGCTACAAAAAGAAATAATTATTTTAGAATGGCTCTCTGGACTGGGGAGTATTTACAACTTACCCTAATGGATATAAAGGTAGGGGAGGATGTAGGATTAGAAAAGCACACTGATCTAGATCAATTTATAAGAATTGAACAGGGCGCAGGACTGGTTCAGATGGGGGATAGTAAAAATAAACTAGATTATCAAAAAAAAGTTTATGATGGCTATGTAATTTTTATACCTGCTGGCAAATGGCATAATTTAATCAATATTGGGAATGTTTCTTTGAAGATATATTCAATTTATGCCCCCCCTGAGCATCCTCATGGCACCATACACAAGACAAAATGGGAAGCAGAAGAACATCACTATTAAAAAATGTATTTGACCCATACGCTGATAAAACTACTAAATCACCAGCCAAATTTAATTAGCTAAATAAGCTGCTCGCTCATAGAAAATTCTTGGTTGTTTTGAACGGCTGCTACTAAATAAAAAATCAAATTACTATAGGAGAGATTACTCCTATAGTAATTTGATGGATTAGATTATTAATTTCTATGTATACTTTCTTTACCAAAGCCTAAGTCAGCAAAGTAATGACTTGGGTTTTTATCCACCTTTACTATTATAGTGGATTTATCTTGGCAGGTGTGGTTATTCAAATTCTAAATAAAATATCCCATAAAGAATTCTTGTTTCACTTAAATATCTTCTATTACACCATTTTTTCCAAGAATCTTAACAGCTTCTTTAAACCAATTTTTTAAAAGATTCCGGGGATCCAATAAGCAAGGCCTAACCCCAGGGCAAATGAAACAGAATTAGCTATTAATGCGTAGACAGTAGGCTTATATTTCGAAAACTCTTTTTTACTATTCTTTTTAAAATACCTATTATAAAGGGTTGACTCTATAATGAATATAATAATTTCAAATAGAATATAGAATATGACAAATGCCATTGCTCCAGATTTATAATTAATAATATTAAGTGCCACATTTAATGCTATTTGTGTCACAGCATTTACTATGATGATAAATTTAATAAGTGGTCTTTCTCTAAATCCGAATAAAAATCCTATTGCTACTTCGATTAATATGGTGAGTAAGATGCGAACTACTAATGATATTAGTTCATTAGAATAGTCATAGGATGTTTTTGCTGTAATACTTGTTCCAGATACCTCTGCTGTAAAATAGCTATCAAATGCATATCGCTTGTATATAGAATCGCTTTTTATAAAGCTATATGTTTCGGGAAAATATATTAGTATTTTAAACTCTGCAGGTGGATAGTAGGTCCAACTAAATGTTTGAGTTTCACTAGAGTTTTGGAGGTATTGAAGAAAATAGTATGAGTCACTATCTTGATATTTTGCAAATGCTTGGAATATTTCATAGTCGTCATCACCTTCTTGATAATGAGCATATGACTTATTATTATCATTAAGAGCAGAATATGGGCCTGTAGTCTTTGTACTAGAAAGAAGTGTTACATAGTATGTTTCCCCTTCTAATCCATTAAAATTGATAATTATTGATGGTTTGGGACCAATATCTGCATTTGCTTTTAAGGGAAAGATAAACCATATAAATATGATACCAAGCAATAACAGTATAAATTTATTTTTTTTCATAAATGAACACCCCTTATACATCTGCTCCAAAACAGCTATTTTTTATCAATAATAATTTTTTTATATAAATTAACTCCACAATAAAATAAATTTTATTTAAATTCTTT
>DUPX01000128.1 GCA_012838085.1 Eubacteriaceae bacterium | reverse complement strand
TCTTATTCTGTTATTAATTCTTCCTACCTTCTCAGGCTGTTTTAAGAAAAAAATTGAAGATAAGATAGCAGAAGAGATAACAGAGGGCATCCTAGAAAAGGTTACCGGTAATGAAGCTGACATCGATATAGATGATGGCAGTATATCAATGAAAGGTGAAGATGGTTCAGAAGTTATACTAGGTAGCACAGAATGGCCCAAAGGGAAAGCCATTGATTTAATTCCTGAATTTAAGCATGGTACCATCTCATACACAATGAATAGTGATACTGTCTGTGCAATTAACATAGAGGATGTGGAACAAAAAGACTTTGAGAACTATGTAGAAGAAATAAAGTCTCTAGGTTATACCAAGGATAGTTTAGATATGGATACAGAAATGTTCATAGGTTATTATGCAAATTCAGAAAAGGATAATTCAAAAATTACTTTAAGATATATCATGGAACAAAAAGAGGCGATGATATCTATATCACTGGAAGAGTAAAGAGTAAAATATAATTAAGGGAGGCAAATATATATGTCCATGAAAAGATCTACTTATAGATCACTTTCTATATTAATTATTCTAATTCTCATGGTAGGGACTATATTCTTTAATTATGAAAGTGTTTTAGCTGAAAATGGTGATGACACAACCCCCCCAAGCTTTGCAGAGGGATATCCTAAGGCTGGAAATCCCCATAGGGTAGGGAGTAAAAGAGTATCCTTGGCAATACGTGTAGCTAATCTAGATGAAGGGGAAGAGGTAACAGCCCACTATTTTATCGTAGACCATGATGCCACTCCGCCAACAACCAATGAAGTAATAAACAAGAAGTATAATGACGGTACTATTCCCTTGAGATCTGGGCAAAGAAAAGTGGGAAAAAACGGCATCAATGATAGTACTATAGGTGCATTGCCCGAGGATGATACTGATTATGATGCCTATGTGGTACTAGTGGATGATGCAGGCAATGCAAGTGAGCCAGCAATGGTTACTCTAAAAACCCCCCAAAAATTATTAGCTGATGGCTATCCCAAGATAGGAAATCCCAAAACAAAGGGAAGTCAAAAAGTAGAGATAATAGTTAAAGGAAATCCACACCCAGATGGTTTAATTGACGATTATGATTTTACAGCCTACTATGTGGTAGTCAAAGATGGAGACACACAACCCGCACGCTTTTCAATAGTAGGGATTCAGGATTGGGATCCAGATTATACCGTTTTAGATTCGGGGAACATCAAACTAGAATCTGATACAGAAAAGAGCTTTGTGACTTCCTCTCTAGGGGCGGATTCTACTGAATATGATATATATGTAGTACTTTCTAGGCAAGGTAATTGGGATATTTGGAGCGAGGTTGTAAAATTAGATATTACCACACCAGCTCCATATGAACCAGTTACCGATGGCGCCTGTGAAATTGATGGCATACAATACGCAACCTTAGACGATGCCTTGGGAACCATAGAAACTGGCGGGTCTGCTGATATTAGGCTTCTAAAGAATATTGACTATAATGGTTCAATTTTTTTGGATAGTAAAAGAGTTAAAATTCATACCAATGGATTTAATCTAACTATTACTAATAATAGTGGTCCTGGAGTTGAGGTAAGGGATGGATTCCTAATTATTGAAGATAATAGCGGTGGAGAAATAAATGTAACAGGTCTCCATCCGGGAGTAAGAGCCTATGATAATAGTATAGTATCTGTAACCAATACCACAGCAACTAATGGATATGGTGCTTATGCATCTAATAATAGTGAAATTTATATTAAAGAAAATGCTAAAGGATCTGGTGGTGGTAATAGTTTAGGTGTATATGCAGAAAGTGGCGGTAATATCATAGTAGATGGTAATGTAGAAGGTGCTCAAGCTGTTTATGCTTATGGTACATCCACCAGAGTTGAAATTAAAGGTAATGTAACAGCTTCAAGTTCCAGCATTGATGATGCGGCGATATGGGCTTGGGTTAATGCAGAGGTTGAAGTATTGTGCGATGTTATCTCTAAAAACTGTAAATTCGCAGATGTTAATTACGGTGGTACCATTAGAATAGACGGAGAAATTACTTCTAATATGAATATCGTTAACGTAGGTGGTAAAACAAAGAATAGACTAAATGAAATGACCCAGCCAACAACCCTTCCGGGCTATGACACCTATTCTGAGAGAGATAGTTTTATCTGGGTAAAACGCAATGTTCCAGGAGAAGATTGGGAGAAGCCTCTTTGGCCAGGTGATAGTAAACTAACAGCAACTAACACCTCCACAAGGCTGATGGTTTATTGGCCTAAAGCGGAAGATAATATCGGGGTTGATCATTACAATGTGTATATTGGTTTATACACTGGAGATGACGCCTTAATTATGGAGCTTATAGGGGAAGTTGATGGGGAGGAAACCGAACCTAAATTTGAGATAGTTAATTTACAACCGGATACTAGGTATGTGGTTCAAGTAGAGGCTGTAGATAAGGCGGGCAATATCAGTGATCCTTTGGTGAGAACATTCGATACACTAAAGAGATATACCATAACCTTCCATAGCCAGGGTGGCAGCAAAATTTCTGAGCAAATTATAGATGAAAATGAAAAGTTAGATGAAACAAAATTAGAAATCCCAGAAAAAGATGGTTTTGTATTCCGAGGGTGGTATAAAGAGGCTGATTGTATCAATCCATGGAACTTTGAGGATATAGTAACAGGAGATATTACACTCTATGCCAAATGGGAGATGGAGGATGACAATGAGCAGGAAGCACCAGTGAAAGAAGAGGATTCCGATAAGGATGAGCTTCCTAAGACTGGAGAAATATCTAGCTTTATCTATTTTATAGCAGGTTTAGTCCTTATAGGGCTGGGAATCATCATAAGAAGAAAAAGACTAGCCCTAAAAAATACCCAATAAACATTAATCCATAACTATGACATAAGATATAAGAATAAGTCATAGGGATATGGGATAATCTTAAAGTATTCCATATCCCTTATCCCTAAAACACTATCTCTTCCTTAGCATTTTGATAGCAGTTTTAAGTTTTATAGGATTCCCATACATAAGTGTTCCCATTCTGTAAATCTTAGCTGCAAATACCCCGATAGCTATGGTGGATAATATTAATATGGCTAAAGAAATAGCTACTTCTATCAAGGAGACTGTTCCCATAGATACCCTTACAAACATAGACATAAAGGAGCTTAAAGGAATAAAGGAACTGACCTTTAACAACATTCCTTCGGTATTTTGCATTCCCATCATTGCAACAAAAAACACAGCTACAAATGTTATGGTAATAGGTGTAGCACTAGAGCTGATATCTTCAGTCCTAGACACCAATGCCCCAAGGGCTCCAAATATAAAGGAATAAAATAAATAGCCTAGTATTCCAAAGATGGAGAAGGTTAATAATACCTCACCGGGAATATTAAATATATCATCTAATTTACCATCCCAGGCTGCTGAATTTATCATATAGCTTAATTTCCCTACTCCTATAATTAAAGCCATTTGGACTAATCCACCTAAGGCCCCTCCTATAACTTTTCCAAATATTAAATTCTTACTATCAGTACTGGTAACCAATACCTCCATAGCCCTATTGCTTTTTTCACTAGCTACAGAAGTTGCTACTAATTGACCATAGACAATGATTATAAAATAAAGGGAGAATATTAAAATATATGTATAAAAATAATTGGCTGCACTATCTTTGCCCAATACCCTTGTTTCAGATTCTAAGTTAATACTCACTAAATCCTCTACCTGGGCATAATCAATTCCCCTATTCTCAAATTCCTGAACTCTAGTGGCATTAATTAGTGCCTCTTCAAAAACATACCTGTTTGAATCCATCATTTCATTATTTTCCACCACATATTGGTACTTAAAAGGAGATTCAATGATAAAGCCCCCTTCTATTTCTCCACCATTAATATCCTCTTCCATATCCTTTTCACTGCTATACTCCACTAAACTACCAATAATAAAATTCCCTTTTAAAATATCTATATTTTTTATTGCTCCATCCTTATTGATGTAGCCAAATTCTAAATCTCCTTGAAATTCTTCAACTATGTTTTCTTCCCCTTCCTCCTCTGAAGAAAAAATATTTATTGCGGTAGGTATGGTAAGACCTACTATTAATAGTCCACAGATTATTATAGAAGAAACAATAAAGGCCTTGTTCTTTACTATATTTAAAAACTCAAAGCGAAGAACTATAAAAAAATCTCTCATTAATTTTCACCTACCTTTTTTACAAATATATCTTCTAATGTAGGCTCATAAATGGAGAACTTATAAATATCTAAGCCTAAATCCCCGACTGCCTTAAATAAATCCCCCTTTGTGTTATTGCCTAATAATTCAATAATTATATAGTCCTTTTTAACTTCCGTTACCTTAGCAATATTGTATAAACTAATATTAAAGATTTCCTGCAACTCCTTAGGAGTTCTATTAACATCACTGATAGTTAATCTATTTTCTCCATATCGGGCTTTTATCTCCCTTAGATTACCTGTAAGTACAATCTTACCCTTATCAATGAGGGCTATTTCTTCACAAAACTCCTCCACATAATTCATTTGGTGACTGGAGAATATTAGAAGTTTATCCTCCTTTATAAATTCTCTAATTATTTCCTTAAGTATTTGGGCATTTACTGGATCCAGTCCACTAAAGGGTTCATCCAATATTATAATATCCGGATTGCATATAAAGGTTGCTGCCAATTGAACCTTTTGCTGATTGCCCTTAGATAGAGTTTCTAATTTTTTGAATTGATACTGGCCCACCCCTAACTTTTGTAACCACATTATGCCATTTTCCCGGGCAGTTTTTTTATCTAATCCTCTAAGTTGTGCTAAATAAATTAATTGTTCTAAGACTTTTTTCTTTGGATAAAGGCCCCTTTCCTCAGGTAAATAACCTATTTGGTAATCTCTGGGTAAAAATGTCTTACCATCCTTTAATATTTCCCCCCGATCTGCTCCAAATAAGTCCATTAAAATCCTTATGGTAGTGGTCTTCCCTGCACCATTTCTCCCAAGTAAACCTAAGGCCTTCCCACTCTGGATATTAAATGAAATACCATGTAATACCTGAGTGTTTGAAAAGCTCTTATGTATAT
>DUPX01000019.1 GCA_012838085.1 Eubacteriaceae bacterium | reverse complement strand
CTATAGGTATGGTTACCTTGATTGTATATATTGACTAATTGTTTCTTGAAATTTTCCTCGTAATATCTTTTTGACATGATTTTCTCCTCCTAATATTATTATATCATGTTCGGAGAAAACCTGTCCTACTTAGTGTAGCCTATCCATTATAATTGTAATAGGTATTACCTATGTAATTATTTCAATCAGTTCATCCTACATCAAATAAATTGCACCTGTACATATCCTTGTCCAATACATGGAAAATGCAGTGAATGTGTAACCTATCCACATTGGATATATACCTATTTAATTCGTTGCATAATCTGAAAAAAAAGAACATCTCTTACCTCAATTAAAAGATGTCCACAGTTATCTATATACAATAGGCATATAGCATAAAGCCTATTTTTTCTTTATACGAGGCCATAATATTTAAATATTTATTTTTATGTACTTCTTCACTGACACATCTTCTTAATTCATTTCCTCTAACCATTACATGGTATAGTGGACCTGGATAATGAAAGCGTGGTTTTCTTGCCATATTTATTACCAAGATCATCCTATCTTTAATAAGTAAAAATTCAAGCCTGACCTTTTTTTATAAATAACAGCTTGACAAACTAACAATTGTTAGTTATGCTTTTACTAACAATTGTTAGTATAAGTTAGTTGCTATTTTGTTATTTGCTAAAAGTATATAGGGGAGAGTTACTATTGAAAACTAGAGAAAAAATCATATATGAGGCTTTATCCTTGTTCTCTGTTCATGGCTATGATGCTGTTACCATTCGGGAAATAGCTTCAAAAGTTGGAATTAAAGAAAGTTCAATCTACAATCATTTTAAGAACAAACAGGATATTCTAAATAAGATTATTGAAGAGACACTTAAAAGATACTATTCTACTTTGGAAAATGTTAAAGTACCAGAATCAGAGGATGATAATGTTTCAGAGCTTTACGATAATATTACTGACGACACATTCTTAGACATATGTACAAAGATTTTTTTGTTTTATCTAAAGGATGATTATATATCTAAATTAAGACGTTTATTAACCATTGAGCAATATGGTAATGAGGAGATAGGAGAAACTTTTAGATATGTCTTCATAGATAGGGTTTTAGAAACTCAAAGACAAGTATTGCAGAAATTTATTGATAGTGGAAGGTTTATCCAAGGAGATGCCTACACAATGGCTTTGCACTTTTATTCTCCTGTGTTCTTGCTCCTATATAAATATGACAATTGTCCAGAAAATGAAGAGCAAGCAATCATGGAACTTAAAATGCATGTTAGTCAATACAATGCTATTTATCGTAGAAATTCTATAGAAAGAGAGGAAAGAAATTTATGAATGAAATAGATAATGGTAAAATTTTAGCACTACGAACTCTTGCAATATCTGGTGTTATAGCTGTAATCTTTTATCTAAGTCATGTAATTGGAGGGCGAATGGTTTGGAGTGATTACAATCCTTTAATTCAACCGATTAGTGATCTTACAGCAGCTTCATCTATTAGTCAGCCGGTGGCATCAAGGATTCTATGGGGGTACGATATCTTCAATTTGCTTTTTTGTGGAGTGCTTCTTGTCTTTTTTAAAAGGTTTTTCCCTATTAATAAAATATTTTATAGTGGTTTGATTTTAAAAGCATTAGCTGAACTACTTTCCACATTCGGATATAAGCTCTTTCCTTTAGCAGACACAGCCTGGGGTAATTCCTTTCAAAACACCATGCATTATGCTATTACAGCTGTTATTGTATTCAGTTACATTGTGTTATCGATTCTTTTAGCCCTCGGTTTGGCTAAGGCCAAAATATATCCGAAAATGGCTCGGTTTTTGAAGATGTTTAGTTTTATTTTTATAGCATCAGGTTTTTTTACAGTTATAGCGACTCAAGTATTGCCATCCTATGTAGGATTGATAGAGCGAGTAAATTTATACTCATTAATGGTTTTAAATGTTGTGCTGGCATTTTGGATGCGTAGCCTACTATCCCCATTAGCGTTAAAGTCAGAAGATTAGCAAGGGTATAACATGTTAAGGAAGGAGTATTAACATGAATGAAGGGAAACAATCATTAGAGGAAATTAAGCTATTCTTGCTATATACATTCTCTATATCATGGTTATTTTGGCTTATAATTATTATAGCTAATCGAGTTTTTGATGCACTTTGGTATGGAGAACTATTAACTTGGATACCTATGCTAATTGGTTCTCTTGGACCTGCTTTTGGTGCATATATGATTTATAGAAAGTTTAATAATAATATTTCATTAAATTCTTTTACTAAGCTTGTTTTTAAATTAGACACAGTCAAGAAAGCTTGGATCATCTTTGGCTTATTTACCTTTTGGCGTTTATTCATGGTTTGGATTGCATTTGGTATTGAAGATCCTATTTCTATACTATTTATGTTTATTAATCTACCTCTTTTCATTATTGGAGGTGGATTTGAGGAAATAGGTTGGCGTGGGTATTTGCAACCTAAATTAGAAAAAGTAACAGGTTATTTACCTTCTACATTTATAGTAGGTCTTATTTGGAGTATATGGCATTTACCTCTATGGCTGATTATTGGAACCGTACAAAGTGCATTGCCTTTTGCAGCCTATACATTTTTAGCAATCATTTTAAGCTTTAGTTTCACAACTTTATATAAACATACCAACAATATACTCTTATGTGTCTTAAGCCATGCATGGTTTAACGGCTGTGTAGGTTTAGCAGTCTATATAGGCAGTGAGGGATATCTACAATTAAATCTGAATTGGAAAGTGTATATGGTTTTCATTCTAGAATTAGTCGTATCTCTTATTTTAGGAATGAATTGCAAACTTAAAAAGCCGAAAACTTCTTAATGTTGTAAGATAAACAGAATCAACCTTTTAATCTGTCGCATCATTATAAAAATAGATCATGTAAGGATATATATATGCAATAAATAAAATATATATAGGTTATGAAAAAGATGATCATAAAAGAAATAAATTATGAACAAGAAAAGAAAGAAATATCGACCAGTATATTGGAATCAATTCCTAATTGGTTCGGGATACAAGAATCTACACAAGAGTATATTAGTGAAAGTAGCAATTTACCATTTTTTGCAGCAATCGATGAAACAAAGCCATTAGGTTTTATTTCAATAAAAGAAAATAATCAATATACTGCTGAGATCTATGTTATGGGGGTTCTTCCTAATTGTCACAATCAAGGCATTGGAACATCTTTACTTAATAGAGTTTTACAATGGGCTAGAGAAAAAGGATATGAATTCTTACAGGTAAAGACTTTGGATGAATCTCACCCAGATGTTTACTATGAGAAGACAAGAAAATTTTACACCTCAGTTGGATTTAAACCCTTAGAATGCTTTCCAGAATTATGGAGAGGAGAAAATCCATACCTTATAATGGTTTAACACATAGTTTAGCAATTTTTTAGGTATTTTGGTCAATAGTTTAAGACGCATTCTTCATATTAAGCTAACACTGTATCATTTATCTCTATGTGCTTTAAAAAATGAAATGGAAGGTGGGTATTGTATGTATGAATATAAGTTTGTAAAGGTGAAACTTAGTGGATTTAAGTTGGAACCAGAAGAAGATTATGAAGTTATGGTAAGTAATTATGCTAAAGAAGGGTGGAGACTAATGCAAGTCTTAGCACCTCCAACAACTGGCTATGGGATAGCAGGTTATTATGAATTTGTATTTGAAAGACAAATCTGATACGCATTATTAATGTTCTGCATCTTAACCATAATTGACCATAATATTTTGAAAGCATCTATCAAGAGATAGGTGCTTTTTTCATGTCCATTTTTAGGAGGTGATCATATGTATTTGCATATACTATTTCTCTATCTTCTTGATTCATAAATTGTAGATATTTTTTATAGCTCTATTTTTATTCTCTGAAAATATTTTTATATATAAGAGGTATCAACTATATTGTTCTTCTTCCCAATATAATATAAATGACTACTCTATTTATACTCTATTCCATCTTTGAGATTGCCCTTTACTGGATTATTATGAATATATCCTATTAGTTGAAGTAAGTAATTATATTTATCACATAGCAAGGCCTTATACCTTTGCTGAAATACATGACCTGTTCTATTATATTTGCGATTAAACCATTGGGTATAAACCTGTTGAATTCGTTGCATAATCTAAAAAAAAAGAACATCACTTACCTCAATTAAAATATGTCCACAGTTATCTATATACAATAGACGTATAATATAAATCCTATTTTTTCTTTATACGAGGCTATTATATTTAAATATTTATTTTTATGTACTTCTTCACTTAACACATCTTCTTAATTTATTTCCTCTAACCATTATATGGTATAGTGGACCTGGATAATGGATGCGTGGTTTTCTTGCCATATTTATCACTAAGATTCTCCTATCGTTAATAAGTAAATAATTCAAGCCTGACCCCCTTTTTACTTTTGCGTACATAATAGACCCCCTAAACAAAAAGTCCCCTAAACTCATCGCTTAAGGGAATAAAAACAACGCCTACATATTTACTTAAAATGCCTTCAGCCTAGCTATTTCAACCTATTCCTTCTCTATCAACACCACGCACTCCACGTGCAACGACCCGTTCGGATTTATGTTTTTTACAATTGCTTACTGTTTCTAGTATATTATGGTGTTTTCTAGTTTAGGGGGTAGTCGGGAATAAGTCTACGACTATATTTGGGGTATAGGTAGGTGGGAACAAGTCATAGTCTATGATATAATTATAGCACCAACTACTTGATTTGTAATTGGTGCAAATAATTATAATAACTTTAGTTTTGCTTTTAACTCTTTTATTTTTGTTTCTATTGTT
>DUPX01000127.1 GCA_012838085.1 Eubacteriaceae bacterium | reverse complement strand
TTTACTTAAATATTTAATATACTCATTGTAACACAATAATAAATCTTACAAAAGAGTTTATATGTTTAGTAACTATATAAAATGGGAAAGATTTATTGTGTAGCTAGTTGATTTTATAAGGCACAGTTATAAAAGTATAAATTTGTGTTTTATGAAATTCAAATATGATTTTTTATATTTCTTATTTAGAAAAGGGAGGAATTAAAGTGAAAAACGTAGTATTGCTTGCAGAAGAAAGGACAGGAAAAATTAAACCTAATGTACTTAGAAGTTCTGGTTTAACCCCTGGGGTGATGTACCATGAGGGAAATAGTATATCTATTCAGATTGTTACAAAGGATCTCCTCAATATAATTAAAAAAGAAGGTCAAAGTGCTATTTTTGATTTATCCTATAAAGATAAAAAAAATCAAGTTTTTATTAAAGAATTACAGAAAGATCCAATTACCCAAGAACTTTTACATGTTGATTTACAGCCAATAGCGATGGATGAAACAATGAAGGTAAGCGTTCCTATTAATATAGAAGGACAGCACCAAGTGGAAAGTAAAGGAGGAATAATCCAAAGACAAATTAGAGAGATAGAAATAGAAGCTTTTCCTCGTGATATTCCTAAATCAATTGATGTGGATATTTCAAATTTAAACATTGGAGAAAATTTACTAGTTGGAGACTTGCAAGTAGCTAATGAAATTACTGTTTTATCTAATCCTGAAGAAGTTATCTTAATAATATCTGAACCTTCAATGGAAGCAGAAGAAGTTGATACAGAAGAAGTAGAAGTTGTAGAAGAAGTTCAGCAAGAAGAAGAATAAAGATAAGAAACATATAATTAATTTAAAAGTTAGAACAAAGGTCAAATGATAGATTTGACCTTTGTTTATTACTAAATATCATTTTTGGGTTGACCAATTAGGTTTTATTGTTGTATAATGAAAAAACCTGCAGGATAGATAGTGATAAATTTCAATTTTTATAAAAAACACATGTGTTAAGAAGGATTATTATTTTAAATGTAGAATACATTTAAATAGCATCAAAATATATATTTATTAAAGGGGGAAAGTACAATGAAGAAATTTAGACTTATTGCATTACTTTTGATATTTGCTTTAATCGCTACAATGGTAATAGGCTGTAGTGGTTCCACTTCAAATGAAGGAGAAAGTGAAGGGGAAGGTGAAGGAGAAGGTGAAGCTAAGGATGAAGTATTTATATCCATAGCAACTGGTGGAACTGCAGGAGCATACTATCCAATCGGTGGGGCTATGGCTTCTGTAATAACTAATACCCTTGATTATGTTAATGCAACTGCAGAATCAACAGGAGCATCAATTGACAATGCTAACCTTATTCAAGATTCAGAATCTGATTTAGCATTACTGCAAAATGATACAGCTTATTATGCAGCTACTGCTACTGTATTAGATGCTTTTAAAACAGAATATGATAATCTACTTGGAATGGCAGTTCTTTATCCAGAAACTATTCAAATAGTAGCTACTGCTTCTTCTGGAATAAAAACTGTAGAAGATTTAGTGGGTAAAAAGGTTGCTATAGGTGCCCCAGGTTCAGGGACAGAGGCTAATGCTAATCAAATACTTGCTGCATATGGTTTAACCTATGATGATTTAGGGAAAGCAGACTATTTATCCTTTGCTGAAGCCGGTGAACAATTACAAAATGGACAAATTGATGCTGCTTTTGTAACTGCTGCTCTTCCAAATGCAGCGATAACAGAGGTTGCCCAAGTTACAGATATCGTAATTGTTGAAATAGAATCTGAATATGTGAAAAAACTAGCTGAAGATTATCCTTTCTATGTGGAAATAACAATTCCTGCTGGAACCTATAAAGGCCAAGAAGAAGATGTAGCCTCAACTGCCGTTATGGCTATGTTAGCTGTAAGGGGAGACTTAGAAGAAGATGTAGTTTATGATATCACTAAAGCAATTTTCGAAGGGCTAGATACAATTGCAAAATCCCATGATATGGCAAAACAAATTACACTAGAAAAAGCACTAGATGGTATGCCTTTAGAAATGCATCCAGGTGCGAAAAAATACTTTGATGAAAAAGGTATAAAGTAATATTTTAAATTACACATATTGAAACGGAGGTGGCGGGTATTGGATTTATCCAATACCCTACTACTTGTGAGGAGAATTCATGTATTTGTAATTATTATTTTTGTATTTTTTATTTTATTCGTTCCAATACAGAGACTGTATTTAATTGAATATAAAAGCGGTAAGATATTAAAAAGTTTTCCAATAAAAAATGGTGAGGAGTTTACAGTGTACTTTATCCATTCATTGGAAAAGACACCCTGGCATGAAATTTATTATGTACAGAATGATGATGAAATTTATTTGAAAGAAACTAAATTTTATTCATTTGGTGCCGGATTACCTTCTAATACAAATTTTGATTTCTCCTTTGATAATGGAAGTATGAAAATAAAAAATTACAATATTGAAATGAAAAACTTAATATATAAAGTTAGAGATATTATAGCAGGCCATGTATTATTAACAAGGGGAGAAAAGTACCACTTAAATAAGATAGCAAAACCTTCTACCTCTGTGCTTTTTCAAGTTGACAAAATATCACTATTCAAATTCTTTATAAGGGAGGTTGCAAAAATTGTTTAATGGAAAAAATAATGCATCTGAAAAAGATAAAACAATTAGCAACGATATAGCGGGGAATTCAATTTCAAGTAATACTCAAGATGTAGAGGAATTATTACAAAAATATGATAAAGAAGAAGGTAATAAGAGAAAGTTAACAGGAAAAGCTGCCCTTCTTTTATCAATAATTGCAATTGCAATGTCACTTTTCCACTTATACACTGCATATTTTGGTACCTTGCTAGCAGTAAAACAAAGGTCCCTGCATTTAGTTTTTGTTCTTGCTATGGGATTTATGGTTTTCCCAATAAACTCAAAAGCTAAAAAAGATAAGGTACCCTTTTATGACTATATTCTAGCAGCATTGGGAATTATAGTATTTGGTTATTTAATTTTAAATTATGATGCAAATATCGCTAAAGGTGGAAAGGCAGCCCTAGAAGATTTAATTCTAGGAAGTTTAGCTATCCTATTAGTGTTAGAAATCACAAGAAGATCTGTAGGAGCAGCACTTCCCATTGTAGCCATTATATTTTTATTATATGCTAGTAAATTAGGTCCACTTTTCCCAGGAATTTTAGCTCATAGGGGCTATAGCTTTAACAGAATTATATCCCATATGTTTCTTACTACAGAAGGTTTACTAGGAACACCAATTAGTGTATCTGCTACCTTTGTATTTATGTTCCTGCTATTTGGAGCCTTTCTAGATAAAACAGGGGTAGGTAGCTTTTTTATTGATTTAGCATATGCCCTTACTGGTAGCTTTAGTAGCGGTCCTGCTATGACAGCTGTTGTAGCCAGTGGTTTAATGGGTTCAATATCTGGTAGCTCTGTTGCTAATACAGTAACAACAGGAGCTTTTACTATACCATTAATGAAAAAATTAGGATATAAGCCCCACTATGCTGGTGCTGTTGAAGCCACCGCATCTACAGGCGGGCAGATAATGCCCCCTGTAATGGGAGCCGCTGCATTTATAATGGCTGAATTTACTGGTATACCCTATATAAAAATTATTGCTTCTGCTGCTATTCCTGCTATATTATATTATTTGGCAGTGGGAACCATGGTACATTTTGAAGCTAAAAAATTAGGCTTAAAAGGTTTACCAAAATCAGAATTGCCTGACTTTGGGGAAATTATGAAATCTCAGGGATATCTACTTATTCCCTTAGCAACAATAATATTTTTCTTAGTTGCAGGTTTTACACCTTTATTTTCTGCATTTTGGGCAATAGTTATATCCGTAGGGATTGCAATATTAGCAGCCCTAATAAAAAGAGATAAAAGTTTTACACTTATGTCATTTATAGATGCTTTAGAACAGGGTGCAAAATCTTCAATTACAGTAGCAGCTGCTTGTGCGTGTGCAGGTATAGTTGTAGGTGTTGTGACTTTAACTGGACTTGGTCTTGGAATTGCTAATATGATTGTTCAATTAGCAGGAGGGAATCTGTTCTTAACCTTATTATTTACTATGATTGCCTCTATAATTTTGGGAATGGGCCTCCCTACTACTGCAAAGTACATTGTTTTAGCTACAATGGCAGCGCCTGCATTAATAACTTTAAATGTCCATTTAATGGCTGCTCATTTATTCATACTATATTTTGGAGTAGTTGCTGATATAACACCTCCAGTAGCCTTAGCAGCTTATGCCGGTGCAGGTATAGCTGGTGCCAACTCAATGAAAACAGGATTTCAAGCAGTTAAACTTGCTCTTGCAGCTTTCGTAGTGCCTTATATCTTTGCCTTTAATCCTGCACTATTATTAATTAAGCCTGGTTCTGTTTATGAAAGTGGTGTAATACAATATGCTGGATTCTTAGAAATACTGCCAGTATTATTAACTGCAATTTTAGGCATTGTTTGTCTTGCAAGTGCTGTGGAGGGATATTTGCTAATAAAAAATAAAATTTATGAGACAGTTCCTTTATTTGCTGCCGCATTAACTCTTTTATATCCAGGTATGGCCTCAGATATTATAGGGATTGTTGTATTGGCATTTGTTATTATTTCGCAACAATATCGGAAAAGGCTACTTAAAAGTAATCCAGCTTAAATATAAAAAACTCCAGTAGAATTAAACTGGAGTTTTTTATATTGTATATATAGTAAACTATGCTAGAATTGTAATAGAAAGCATATGAGGGAGTGTCAAAAATGCATAAGAAGTTGTTTACCATCCTTATAATAATTTTAATACTGAGTACATTAGGATGTAGTCAGCAAAATGAAGAAATAAACATAGATGAATTCAACATTTCATATTTAGAAAAAATAGATTCTAAATATTTAGTTGGAAATAATGTTTCTATTAGTGTAAATGTTCCTAATGCAAAAAGCGTTCAATTAATTATACAAGATATTGAAGAAAGTGAAATAGAAGATACTATAGAAGGCAAAAAGTCTGGACAGCAATGGCTATTTGAATATGAAAATAATGATCATTTTACTAAAGAAATATGGATAGTTGCAAATTTTAATAAAGAACAAAGGGTTTCTGAAAAAAAAATAATTACTAATCAAGACCAAAGTTATGAAAGTGTTTTTGAAAATATAATAACTATTAACCCAGATAAAGTTAATTTATTAAAGCAAAAAGTTAATTTGGATATAATAGGCTGGTTAGATAATAATAAGATACTTGCAAAGGATAAAAATAGCCTTTTTCTTTACGATATATATAAAAACCAAAAAGATATAATAGTAAAAGATGTTTGGAATATATTTGCAAATTACAATAAGAATAAAGTTATTTATGAGAATGAGGATGGAATTCACTTTTTAAATATTCAAACTAATGAACAAAAAAAGATTTTTGATAATAATAAAGAAATGATACTTAAAGATTTAATATGGTCTAGAAATGAAAATAAGATAATTCTCAATATTATTGAAGATGATAAGGAAAATCTTTACCTTATAAACTTAATTGATGAGAATATAAAATTGTTAGAATTAGATATAAACTATCAACTAGGAAATATGATTTATTATGATAATAATTATCTTTTTTGCTTTGGTAAATTGAAGTTATCAGGAGATGAAAATAAGAACCATTCTGAACATTTATTAGGTTTAAATATAAATACTAAAAGAATAAAAGACTATACACCTGATATTCAACTTGTGGATGATTTAAAGCTATTATCCCAGATTAATGAAAATGAATTTTTAATACAGATTTCCTCTGCTACCATTTCTGAAGATGATATTTCTTCTTATAATGCAATTTATATCCTTGATGCTCGAAAAAAATCTTTAAATAAATATAAAATAGAACTAGATTCTCCATACATATTTAGTTTGTCTGCTAATAAAAATGAATATATTTATTTATCAAATTCTAGGGACAATGGTAATTTGAAATCTAGTGAAAAGATTATTATTATAGGTAGAAATAATAAGGAAGATACGGAAATTTTAAAAACCTTTCAATATTATCCTTCTAATTTTTACTGGTCAAAAGATGGAAGAAAAATTGCTTTTTATTTAGAAAATTCTAAAGAAATATTTTTAATAGAAAAGAACTAATAGATATATTAAAATTGCATGAAAATATTTTACATTTTATGGTGATAATATGGGTGAAGCTATACAAACAGGTTTAAAAAAAGGACTTAATATTACTTGGCAATTATCTAAAATCTTAATACCTACATATATCATAGTTACTTTTTTACAATATACTCCATTTATTGAAGCTTTAGCAAGATATTTTGAACCTATCTTATATTATTTAGGTTTACCGGGAAAAGCTGCTTTAGTATTGGTATTAGGGAATTTGATTAACCTTTATGCTGCAATTGGTGTTATTCCAGCCTTAGATTTTTCCTTTAAGGAAATAACCATCCTCTCATTAATGCTTTCCTTTTCTCATTCATTAATTGTTGAATCGGCAATTGCCAAAAAAATGGGCGGTAGTATTATAAAATTAAATTTCCTTAGGGTAGGTATAGCTATAATAAGTGCATTTATATTAAATATATTATGGTAATACAATAAAAAGATAATTGTCAATATAGCTAGGAGATATGATACTAATGAAATTATTTGGTACAAGTATTATAATAATCTTTAAAAAGGGGATTATTGGAAGTTTATCTACTGTTTTTAAAATGGCATATATAATCATACCAATAATGATAATATTAGAAATAATTAAATATTTTGGAATGATTGATAAGATAACTTCTATCTTTTCTCCCTTTTTAAAAAAAATAGGTTTAAGTTATAAAGCTACTTTCCCATTGTTAATTGGAGTATTTTTGGGAATAACATATAGTTCAGGTGTTATGCTAGATAGTATAGAAAGAGATGAGCTAACTAATAAAGAAATAACACTTATATTAATATTCTTAGTAGTATGCCATGCTATAATTGAAGACACTTTTATTTTTTGGTTGTTAGGAAGTAATTTCTTTATTTTATTCTTCGGAAGAATAATTGGTGCAATATTAATAACAGGGGTTTTTTCTAAGTTAATTAAGGAAAAGGAGCAAATAAGGGAGGTTTATTTTAAATAAATATAATGAAACAAAAAATTAATTGGAAGGAATTTTAATATGATAGAAATTTATTTAGATAATAGTGCAACAACTAAACCTTTTGATGAAGTAATTGAAATTATGCTAAATTATTATAAATATGATTATGGAAATCCTTCATCATTGCATAAAATGGGAATAAATGCTGAAAAAGGAATAAAGTATGGAAGAAGAGAAATTGCCAATTTTCTAAAGGTTGATGAATCAGAGGTGCTATTTACTTCTGGTGGTACAGAGGGAAATAATATTGCTATTATGGGTGTGTTAAATCGTAATAGAAAAAAGGGTAAACATATTATAACCACCAAAATAGAGCATCCATCAGTATTAAATGTATTTAAATATTTGGAAGGATGTGGTTACGAAGTAACCTACCTTAAAGTAGACAATAGTGGAAAAATCTCTATTGAAGAATTAAAATCTTCATTAAGGCAAGATACTGTACTGGTTAGTGTTATGATGGTCAACAATGAAGTAGGAACAATTCAACCTATTCAGGATATCAGTAGCATAGTAAAAAAATATAATAATTGTTTTTTCCATGTTGATGGAGTGCAGGCTTTCGGTAAGATTAATTGTTATCCAAAACAATTTGGCATTGATTTATTTACTATTAGTGGTCATAAAATACATGGACCAAAAGGTATTGGTGCCCTTTTTGTCAATAAAGATATTTTTATAGATCCTATAGTCTTTGGTGGAGGACAAGAGGGTGGAATAAGATCAGGGACTGAAAATGTACCCGCTATAGTTGGATTAGGTAAGGCAGTAGAAGTTTTAAAAAAGAATTTTTACGATAATTTTAAAACCTTGAATATTTTGAGGAATAAAACAATAAAAAAAATTCTAGATAATATAGATAATGTTCAAATAAATGGTCCAGACAATATTAATGAAGTAGCACCCCATATATTAAGTGTGTCTTTTGACAATATAAAAGGAGAAGTATTGCTTCATTCTTTAGAACAAGATAATATCTATGTATCTACAGGATCTGCTTGCTCATCTAAAAGAAATGGACAAAGTCATGTACTCAAAGGCATGGGTTTGCCAATTTCAATGATTGATGGCACTATTCGAATAAGCTTTTCATTATTCAATACTGAAGAAGAAATAGATTACTTTGTACTGTCTTTAAAAAGACATGTAAATTTTTTAAGAAAGTTAATAAGGAGGTAGACAATTGGAAAAAGTTATACTTGTAAGATATGGAGAAATCAGTCTAAAGGGTCTAAACCGATCCTTTTTTATGAATAAGTTATATAAAAATATGAAAGCAGCATTAGCTAAATATAGTGATGTAAAAATAGAAAGGATCCAAGGTAGATATCTTATAATTTGTAATGAATATGAAATAAATCAAATAATAGAATCCTTATCTAAGGTCTTTGGTATAATTTCCATAAGCACTGCCTATAGAATAGATAATGATTTAGATGTGATTAAGAATACAGCTCTACAATTGATAAATAATAATAGAGAGAAAATAAAATCCTTTAAGGTAGAAAGTAAAAGGGGAAATAAAGATTTTCCAATACAATCTCCAGAAATAAGTAGAGAGGTTGGTGCATATATACTAAAAAACACAGAAAACTTAAAAGTAGATGTTCATAATCCTGATACAAAGATTTATATTGAAATAAGAAAGGAAACTTATATTTATAATGAAATTATTTATGGTTTAGGTGGACTGCCTGTAGGCTCCAGTGGGAAAGTAGCTTTACTAATTTCCGGAGGAATTGATAGCCCTGTGGCAGGATATATGATTTCTAAAAGGGGATTAGAATTAATTGCTATACACTTTCACAGCTTTCCCTTTACTAGTGATAGGTCAAAAGAAAAAGTGATAGAACTTACTAGAATAATAACTCAATATGCAGGACCAATTAAATTGTTTATTGTGCCTTTCACAAAGATACAAACAGAAATAGGGGAGAAATGTAATGAAAGACAAACCACTTTAATTATGAGAAGATTTATGATGAAAATAGCAGAAAAGATAGCCCAAAATGAAAAAGCACAGGCTCTAGTTACTGGAGAAAGTATTGGTCAGGTAGCCAGTCAAACTTTAGAAGGCTTAGTAGTGACAAATGCAGCCGTTGATATGCCAGTATTTAGACCCTTAATAGGAATGGATAAACAAGAAATAATGAATATAGCCCAAGATATAAAAACATACGAAACATCTATATTACCCTATGAGGATTGTTGTACTTTATTTGTGCCAAAGCATCCTGAAACACGACCAAAAATAGAAAAAATACTTCGATCCGAAAACCTATTAGACAGTAATAGCTTAATAGAAGATGCAATAAAATCAACAGAAATAATTTCTCTACCTTAGATTTAAATATAAAACTAAAACAAATACTAAATAATAGTTCCCAAGTTTTTCAACCCATCTTTCTTTAGGATTTTTACTTTTTTTATCTTTAATGACAAAACATTACAAAATATTGTAAATTTCTTTGAAGGATAAATTTTTTTTTTAGAGAAGATATTAAAGAATAGAAGGGTGGGAGGGGTAATAATATGACATTGGAACTATGTATAGATAAACAAACACTACTTGTAAAAATTATAGGGGAGTTAGACCATCATACTGCTGAAGAAATACGAAATGCAATAGATTTTGAATTAGATAATAATAGTGTAAGAAATATATTATTTGACTTTTCAGATCTTACCTTTATGGATAGTTCAGGTATTGGTGTCTTAATGGGAAGATATAAAAAGGTCTCAAAAAGAAATGGACAGGTAGGTATATACCATATAAACCCACAAGTTAGAAGGATATTTGAAATTTCAGGATTATTAGGCATACTAAAAGAATACAAAAATAAAAAGCAAGCATTAGAGAATATATAAAAGGAGTAGGTACAATGAATTTTATGAATGAGATGAGGATTGAATTCTTAAGTAAGTCTCAAAATGAAGCTTTTGCAAGAGTTGTGGTAGCAGCATTTGTCGCCCAATTAGATCCTACAATCGAAGAAATTACAGATATAAAAACTGCTGTTTCCGAAGCAGTTACTAATGCTATTATACATGGTTATGAAGATAATATGGGAATGGTAGAAATTAAATGTATTTTAATAGACAACAAGATAGAAATAGAAGTAATTGATAAGGGAAAGGGCATTGTTGACATTGGACTAGCCCGAGAACCATTGTATACCTCTAAACCCGAATTAGAAAGGTCTGGAATGGGGTTTACTATTATGGAATCCTTTATGGATAGAGTAGAAATAATTTCAAAGATTAATAAGGGGACTACCATAAAAATGTATAAAGAACTAAAGAGCATTAGTTAAAATATGGGAGAAGATTTTAATGGTTGGTAATATAACTGGATGTGAAAAAAAATATAAATTGCTTAACCATGAAGAAACTATTCAATTACTTAAAAAAGCACAAAATGGAGATAAACAAGCAAAGGATAAATTAGTAGAATATAATCTAGGACTGGTTCTTAGCATTATAAAAAAATTTCAAAACAGAGGATATGAAAGGGATGACCTATTTCAGCTAGGAAGCATAGGTCTTATAAAGGCTATTCAAAATTTTGATTCCTCATATCAGGTGAAATTTTCTACTTATGCTGTTCCAATGATTATAGGAGAAATAAAAAGATTTATTAGGGACGATGGATTAATAAAAGTTAGTCGTTCTTTAAAAGAAACTTATCATAAAGTCCACTTAGTTAAAGAAAAACTATCAAAAGAATTAAATAGAGAGCCAACCATAGAGGAAATATCTTCTGAATTAGATATTGATAAGGAAGATATTATTATGTCTTTAGAAGCTGGATATATTCCTGAATATCTTTATGATACTATTCACCAAGATGATGGCAATCCAGTTTTGCTAATTGATAAAATAAGTAAAGAAAATATTGAAGATACCAACATTATTGATAAAATTACCCTAAAGGAAATAATTTCAAAATTAGAGCCTAGAGATAGACAAATTGTTGTTATGAGATACTTTCAAGATAAAACCCAGACAGAAATAGCAAAAATATTAGGTATTTCCCAAGTTCAAGTATCTAGAATAGAGAAAAAAATATTAAATTATATGAGAGAAACGATGAAAAATTAAGGCAAATGCCTTTTTTTTTATTTTTTGTTTATACTAATAGCAGATAAGGAGGAGATAATTATTGAAGAGGAAATTTAAAATAATTTTATTAATATTTATT
>DUPX01000126.1 GCA_012838085.1 Eubacteriaceae bacterium | reverse complement strand
TATTATCTATTAAAAGTTAGTAAAAGACAATTAAATTAAATGAAATACAAATAATTAAAATAAAATAAAGGATTTTATCGAATAATCTAGAAAATAAATATAAATCGTAATATACTTTGGAAAAATTAAACATTGTGTTGATTGTTGAAAGTTTGTTATAATAATTTTTAATAATAGATACATATTTTTTACAAGTTTAAATTGCTGACAGACATAGGAGATGGATTTTATGCTTCAATTGGTAGATATTTGCAAGGATTATAAGAATGGTCATAGGGCGTTAAATAATATAAATTTTAATGTAGAAAGAGGGGAGTTTGTTTTCATAGTAGGTGCCAGCGGGGCAGGTAAATCCACCTTAATAAAGCTATTATTGAAGGAGGAAAATGCCACCAGTGGCAGGATAATCTTAGATAATAGAGAGATTACCCACCTTAAACAAAAAGAAATTCCCTATCTTAGAAGAAATATGGGAGTGGTTTTTCAGGACTTTAGATTATTGCCTAATAAAACTGTTTATGAAAATGTAGCCTTTGCTATGGAAATTATAGAGCAACACCCAAAGCAAATAAGGCGACAGGTGCCAATGGTATTGGCCATGGTAGGTTTGAGTGAGAGAGCAGAACATTACCCTCATCAATTATCTGGTGGAGAACAACAAAGAGTGTCCTTGGCCAGGGCAATTGTAAATAATCCACAACTTTTAATATGTGACGAACCTACAGGTAATTTAGATCCTAATACCTCTAAGGATATAATGGAAAAATTAAATGATATAAATTATAGAGGAACAACAATAATAATGGCTACCCATGCTAGGGAAATTGTAGATGATGCTCAAAAAAGAGTAATCACATTAAGTAATGGAGAAATAATTTCAGATCAGCAGAAGGGTGGTTATAACTATGAAGATTAATACCTTTCGAAATTTTTCACGGGATGCTATACATAATATTTGGCGAAATTCCTGGATGAGTGTAGCTTCGGTAAGTTCGGTAGTAGCAGTTTTATTGATTATAGGACTTGTATTAATATTTATGGTTAATGTCCAATATATTGCTAGTTTTGTAGAAGATAAAATAGAATTAAAGGCATTTTTGGAACTGGACGTAGAATATGAAGAAATTATTGAAATAAAGGAACAATTAGAATCAAATGAAATGATTGGCACTATTATCTATGAATCAAAAGAGGAGGCTTTAGAAAAGTTTTCTCAACAAATTGGAGAACGGAAGGATTTAATATCCGGATTAGAGGAAAATAATCCCCTGCAAAACTCCTTTATACTAACTATTAAGGACCCTAGCCAGGCAGGTGAAATAGCAAAGTCAATTGAAAGAATTAAAGGTGTTGAAGAAGTGAAATACGGGGAAGAAATTGTGGACAAGGTTCTTAAGTCTACCCGTTTTATTAGATCTTTAACATTAATAGTGACAGTGATTTTAGCTATTATTTCTATTTTTATTATTTCCAATACTATAAAATTAACTGTTTATGGTCGAAAAAAGGAAATAAGTATAATGAAATATGTGGGTGCTACAAATTGGTATGTTCGTTGGCCATTTTTAATAGAAGGTGCTATTCTAGGCCTTATAGGTGCATTATTGGCCCTACTAATTTTAGGATATTCTTATTATTACTTTACGGGTATGGCTCAGCACACCGCTTTATCTATAATATCAAATTCATTGGTGCCTGCGGGCCAAATGATTAATCAGATTAAGTGGTATTTTGTAATTGGAGGTTTATCTATAGGTGTAATTGGTAGCATCCTATCCATGAGAAAATTTTTAAAGGTATAAGAAAAGAGAAAGGGGGAAATTCTGTATGAAAAAATTTATATCCAAAATCTTAATAATAATTATAATAATAGGCCTGGTATTACCTAGTATAGCTATGGCAGATATTAATAAGGAACAGGACAAACTAAATAATCTAAACAAAAATATAAAATCCGTCCAAGGAAAAATAAAAGAATCTAAGGAAGAAAAGCAGGAGACAAAAAAAGAGCTGGAAAAAATAGAGCAACAATTAGAAGAAGCTAATAATAATCTAGAAAAAATAAAAACAGACTTAGACTCTACAAATAGAGCTTTAGATAAGGCAAAAGATGAATTAGCCAAAGCTGAAGAGGCCATGGAAAATCAGAATATGACCCTTAGTGAGCGAATAAGGGTAATGTACAAAAACGGGAATATAGGGTATTTAGAGGTTTTATTAGAAGCGGAAAGTTTCTCAGATTTTATCAGTCGTATTGAAATGATAAAAACTATAATGGAATATGATTATGAATTATTGAATACCTTAGAAGAAAAAAAGCGGGAAGTAGAGGATAAAAAATTAGAGATTGAGAAGGAACAAGAAAGAATTCTCACATTGAAAAACAAACTTGAAAGAAAGGCAAAGGAAGTTAAATCTTTACAGGTATCCAGAGAAAATAAGATTAGGAAAATAGATAACGAAATTGCTGCCTTTGAAAAAGAAATGAAGCACTTGGAGGAGGATGCGGCAAAGGTTAAGAAAATCATCCAGGCGGCAGCTAATAAGAACAATTCCGGCGGTTCAGGTCCATATACAGGGGGTCAGTTATTATGGCCAGTACCAGGGCATACTAGAATCACTTCCCCCTATGGGATGAGACTTCATCCTATCCAACATGTATATAAAATGCATACAGGAATAGATATAGGTGCTGGCAGAGGCACTCCTGTTGTTGCCTCTGCCGATGGGGTAGTAACCTATGCGGGATATCTAGGAGGATATGGTTATACTGTGATTATTGATATCGGAGGAGGACTTTCTACCTTATCTGCCCACCATAGCAGTTTAAAGGTTAGTGCAGGTCAAAGTGTCAAGCGAGGCCAAACTGTTGCATTAGTAGGTTCTACAGGGGCTTCTACCGGTCCTCATTTACACTTTGAAGTGAGGAAAAATGGAAACCACACCAATCCAATTCCTTATCTAAAAAAATAATATAAAATACATATAGAGTCAGCTTAGGTGCTGGCTCTTTTTATTATTTGCCATAGAATAAGGTGTTTTTGTAAATACCTTCTCTAGTGATATAATAAAAGATAAATTATTGGCATATAATTATGTTAGAGAATACAGCATACATTAATGAGGTGGAAATAATTGAAAAAAAGATTAGCATGGTTATTTGTTATTATTCTTTTGATAGTTAGTAATATAGCTACTTTTTTATTTTCTAATACACTATCATTAGCTTTTGGAAATAAGGTGCTACTAACTACCGATAGCCCAAATACTGCAATTAATGTGAAAAAACTTATAATGCTTAAAGACTTTTTACAGAAAAATTATTATCTGCCTCTGGAAGAGGATAAATTAATGGAGGGTTCTATAAAGGGTATGTTTGATTCTATTGGAGACCCCTATACAATTTATATGACCCCCAGTGAATATGATAGCTTTGTAGATGAAACTGAGGGTTCCTTTGGAGGAATTGGAATTCAAATAACTTTAGATGATGAAGGGTTTGTCACCATTATCGCACCTATTGAAGATACCCCTGGTGAAAGGGTTGGATTAAAAAGTGGAGACAAGGTTATAAAGGTTAATGGTGAAGATATAGTTAATAAAAGTTTAAGTGAAGTTGTAGCAAAAATTAAGGGAGAACCAGGGACTAAAGTAAGATTAACCATTATTAGAGAGGGTATAAGTGATTATATAGAAAAAGATATTATAAGGGAAATTATAAAGATCAAAACTGTAAAGAGTGAAATCATTGATAATGAATATGGTTATATTAGAATAAGTATGTTTGATAGGAATACTTCAAAAGATTTTAATAATCATTTAAATTCAATTGAGTCAAAAGGAATAAATGGTTTGATAATTGACCTTAGAAGTAATCCTGGGGGATTGCTAAATGAAGTGATAAAGGTAGCTGATAGAATATTAGGAGAACAGATTATAGTATACACAGAGGACAGGAATAAAAATAGAAAAGAAAGCTATTCTGATGGCAAGAATAAAATAGATATTCCCCTAGTCTTATTAGTAGATGAGGGAAGTGCAAGTGCATCAGAGATATTAGCTGGTGCTGTTAAGGATAGTAAGTCAGGTACCCTAGTAGGCACAAAAACTTTTGGGAAGGGTCTAGTACAAAATGTTGAAGATCTTTCAGATGGTTCAGGAATTAAGTATACCTCTTCAGAATACTTTACCCCTAATGGTATAAATATTCATGGAGTAGGGATTGAACCAGATATAAGGGTAGAAATGCCCAAAGAATTACTTGAGCGGCCTAAGTTGGAGTTAGAGGAGGACCTTCAATTTTTAAAGGCCTTAGAAGTATTAAAATCTAAAATAACCAATGATTAAGGAGGATAATAATGAATCCCATTTTACAGGCCCTTTGGATGGGTATATTATCCTTATTGCAAATTATCTTCCACCCTTTATTTTGGTTGGTGTTATATATTATTTCTACCCAATATAAAAGGCAAGTAAAGGCAGAGCTAAAAATATTGGGGATGGAAAAGGGTAGCCTTATAGATAAAATAATAAATGCCACCCTCTATGGATTTTTAGGTGGATTAGTTGGAAGTATTTTGATGATATTAATAGGTGTTTCCATTAGGCAGGAAGGATTAATATATCTATGGCCCATTGCAATAATATTATTTTTAATAAAATCCCGATACCTTTGCTTTTCATATGCTGGGGGGATAATTTCAGTATTTAGTCTTATATTTGGATTCCCTAAAATTGATGTTTCTGGTCTAATGGCACTAGTGGCGGTACTTCACCTTGTAGAGAGCTTTTTAATATATACCAATGGGGACTATAATAGCCTGCCCATTATTATAGATAAGGGTAATGGAAAACATATAGGAGGATATAGCTTACAAAGATTTTGGCCCATACCAATAGTAATTATGACCATAATCTTTCAAAATCAAGTTAATACTGAGACATTAATTCAAATGCCTGATTGGTGGCCTATTATAAAACCTACTGGAGTTAACGATTTAGACGGGATTACCTTTATAATGATTTCCATAGTTGCCGCCCTTGGATATGGTGATGTAGTCTTTACCCAGTTGCCAAAGGCTAAGGCTAGGGAATCTGCTCTAAAACTAGGAGGATATAGTTTAATTCTTCTAGCCCTATCAATAGTATCCTCTAGAGTATCATTTCTTCAATGGGGAGCAGCCCTATTTGCCCCTATTGGTCATGAACTTTTAATCCTTCATGGAAGAAAAAAGGAAGAATATGGTATCCCCATATTAACCTTACCGGAAAAGGGTATTAGGGTACTAGAAGTTTTAGAAGGCTCAGCTTCCGAAAAGATTGGAATAAATAGAGGAGATATAATATATTCTATTAATAATATTCCTATTAATAACTCGGAAGATATAAAAGGTGTTTTAAATCAATATTTCACCTTTGTATGGGTAGAAGGGGAAACATACCAGGGAGAACGGTATACAAAGGAATTAAAGGTTTACCCCTATGGATTAAGAACATTAGGTATTATAGTCTTGCCCCAGTATTCAGATATTTCTTATGTAATGGAAGAAAGGGATGGAATTCTCACCAGACTATGGGAAAAATATATAAAGAAATAAAAGCTTTTTCTTATAAGAGGAAGAAGCTTTTACTATTTTAGGAGATATGTTTATTTTTTTGACAGGTAAAATTTAAAGGAGTATAATCATAAGGCGAACATATGTTTTTATTATAGAATTATGTAAACTATATTAGCTATGTTATAATATTTTGGTATAGATTAGGCGGTGATGAAATTGAGATTTCAAGTAATTTCCGACTTTGAGCCTAGAGGGGACCAACCTAAGGCTATCAAAGCTTTAACTAAAGGTATAATAGAAAATAAAAGATATCAAACCCTATTGGGGGTTACTGGCTCAGGTAAGACCTATACCATGGCAAAGGTGATAGAGGCGGTACAAAAACCTACACTGGTCATGGCTCATAATAAAACACTTGCAGCCCAATTAGCCAGTGAGTTTAAGATGTTCTTTCCTAATAATGCGGTAGAGTATTTTGTAAGTTATTATGACTATTATCAACCAGAGGCCTATGTACCAAGTTCTGATACCTATATTGAAAAGGATGCTTCGGTAAATGAGGAGATAGACAAGCTAAGGCACTCGGCTACTGCAGCCTTATTTGAGAGGAAGGATGTTATAATTGTTGCTAGTGTTTCCTGTATATATGGTTTGGGGGACCCAATAGATTATAAAAACCTAGTTGTATCTTTAAGACCAGGAATGGTAAAGGATAGAGATGAGGTAATAAAAAAGCTTGTGGATATACAATATTCCAGAAATGATATTAATTTTATCCGTGGTACCTTTAGGGTTAGAGGGGATGTATTGGAAATATTCCCTGCTTCTTCCTCAGAGAGGGCGGTTAGGGTAGAGTTTTTTGGAGATGAAATAGAAAGGATTACAGAAATAGATGTCTTAACTGGGGAGATAATAGGTATACGAAGTCATATATCAGTTTTTCCTGCTTCCCACTATGCAACTTCCCATGATAAATTAGAAATGGCCATTAAAAGTATAGAAGAGGAATTAGAGGAATGGCATCAACACTTGTTATCCCAGGGAAAATTATTAGAGGCCCAGAGGATAATGCAGCGTACCAACTTTGATATAGAAATGCTAAGGGAAATGGGTTATTGCAATGGTGTAGAAAATTATTCCAGACATATAAGCGGTAGACCAAAGGGAAGTGCCCCCTTCACATTGATCGATTATTTTCCTGATGATTTTTTAATCATTGCTGATGAGTCCCATGTAACTATTCCCCAGGTACGGGGTATGTATGCTGGAGATTATTCTAGGAAAAGGTCCTTAGTGGACTATGGTTTCCGTCTGCCTTCAGCCTTTGACAACAGGCCATTGACCTTTGAAGAATTTGAAGGGAAAATACATCAAATAATATTTACCTCCGCCACACCTGGTTCTTATGAAAAGGAAAAAAGCCAACAGGTGGTGGAGCAGATTATTCGTCCTACTGGCCTTATAGACCCTGAAATACAGGTTCGGCCTATAAAGGGTCAAATAGATGATTTAATTGGTGAAATTAATGATAAAATCAAAAAAAATCAGAGGGTATTGATTACTACCCTTACAAAGAAGATGGCTGAGGATTTAACTAATTATTTTAAAGAGGTGGGTATTTCAGTAAGATACCTCCATTCAGATGTAGAAACTTTGGAAAGGATGGAAATAATAAGGGATCTAAGATTAGGTGCATTTGATGTACTTGTTGGAATTAATTTATTAAGAGAAGGCTTAGATTTACCAGAGGTAGGCTTAGTTGCCATTCTAGATGCAGACAAGGAAGGCTTTTTAAGATCAGAAACATCTTTAATTCAAACCATAGGTCGAGCTGCCCGAAATATTGATGGTAAGGTAATTATGTATGGAAATAAGATTACCCACTCTATGGAGGTGGCCATTAATGAAACCAATAGAAGAAGACTACTGCAGAAAGAGTTCAATAAAGTCCATGGCATAACACCTAAAAGTGTAAAGAAGGAAATAAGTGATGTGATTGAAGCCACTAAGGTAGTGGATGAGGAAGAAAAATATGGTATTGATAAATCTATAGATAGGATGGAAAGGGAAGACCTAAAGGAATTGCTGTCAAAATTGGAGAAGGAAATGAAGGAAGCAGCCTTAGATCTTCAATTTGAAAGAGCTGCAGAACTTAGAGATAAAATTCAGCAATTAAAGGATGATTCCAATCTATAAGGGCATTCTCAAGAGAAATTCCTTTTATAAAAAAGTGGAGGAAAAAATGGCAAAGGACAAAATTATAATACATGGTGCTAGAGAACATAATTTAAAGAATTTTCATTTAGAAATCCCTCGGGATAAATTTATTGTAATAACCGGTCTTAGTGGTTCAGGGAAGTCTTCCTTGGCCTTTGATACCCTTTATGCAGAAGGGCAAAGGCGATATGTGGAATCCCTATCTGCTTATGCCCGACAATTTTTAGGTCAAATGGATAAACCAGATGTGGATTATATTGAAGGATTGTCCCCTGCAATCTCCATTGATCAAAAGACCACCAGCAAAAATCCTCGTTCAACTGTGGGTACCATAACAGAAATACATGATTATCTGAGACTACTTTATGCTAGAATAGGTATTCCCCATTGCCCTAATTGTGGCAAGGAGATAACCCAACAGACTGTTGATCAAATGGTGGATCAGATACTTGAATTAGAAGAGGGAACTAGGATTCAACTACTGGCCCCCATAGTTAGAGGGCGAAAGGGAGAACATGAAAAAATCCTTGAACAGGCAAGAAAAAGTGGCTTTATAAGGGCAAGAATAGATGGAGAAGTGGTAGACCTTAATGATGAAATTTCCCTAGAAAAAAACAAAAGACATAATATAGAAATTGTTGTAGATAGAATAATCATTAAAGATGGAATAAGTAAAAGGCTGACAGATTCCATAGAAACAATAATGGACTTAACTGATGGAATACTGTTAGTTGATGTTATTGGAGACAGGGAATTATTGTTCAGCGAAAAAAATGCCTGTATTGAATGCGGCATTAGCTTAGGGGAGTTAGCCCCTAGAAGTTTTTCCTTTAATAGTCCCTTTGGGAAGTGCCCCACTTGTGATGGATTAGGTACCCTTTTAACAATAGCCCCAAATCTAGTTATTCCTGATCCGTCAAAATCTATAGCAGAAGGGGGCTTAGCACCCTGGAGTAAGATGAAGGAAGACTCTTGGTACTATAGTATGTTAAGAGCCTTGGCTATCCACTATGATTTTAGCCTTACCACCCCCATTAAGGACCTTGATAAAAAGGTGGTAAATACCATACTATACGGCACTAAAGGGAAAAAAATTAAGGTAAAATATGTTAAAGAGGGAAGAAAGGCAGAATACGATATTGTATACGAAGGAATTATAAATAATTTAGAAAGAAGGTATAGGGAAACCTATTCCAGCTATATGCGAGCAGAAATACAGAAATATATGGCTATGGATCCCTGTCCCACCTGCAATGGAAAGAGATTAAGTAAGGAAAGCTTAGCAGTAACAATAAATGGTAAAAATATTGCTGAAGTATCAGATTTAGCCATTCATGAATCCTTAGAATTTATAAATTCCCTAGTTCTTAGTGAGAAGGATAGAACCATAGCGGATCAGGTCTTAAAGGAACTCCAAGCAAGATTGAAGTTCTTAATAGATGTAGGTCTTGACTACCTTACCCTTTCTCGGGCATCTGGATCCCTATCAGGGGGAGAGGCCCAACGTATTCGGTTAGCAACCCAAATTGGATCTGGTTTAGTAGGGGTTATATATATTTTAGATGAACCTAGTATCGGCTTACATCAAAGGGATAATGGCAGGCTACTTAAAGCCCTTAGGGAACTCACTGATTTAGGGAATACCTTATTAGTAGTAGAACATGATGAAGAAACTATGATGGTTGCAGATCATATAATAGATGTAGGACCTGGTGCAGGAAACCATGGAGGCTATATAGTAGCTGAAGGGACTGCCCAAGATATTATTAATAATAAAAAATCTATTACTGGTCAATATTTAAGTGGGGAAAAGGTAATTCCCTTACCTAAAGCTCGTAGAAAACCAAATGGGAAATATCTTGAAATACTAGGGGCTAGGGAAAATAATTTAAAAAATATAGATGTTAAAATACCTCTGGGAGTGTTTACCTGCGTCACAGGAGTTTCTGGCTCTGGCAAAAGTACCTTAGTCAATGAAATTCTTTATAAGGGAATAGCACAAAAAATCAATCATTCTAGAACAAGACCGGGAAAACATCGGGAAATAAAAGGAATAGAGAATATTGATAAGATAATAAATATTGATCAATCTCCTATAGGGAGAACACCCCGATCAAACCCAGCCACTTATACAGGGACTTTTGATCATATAAGGGATATTTACGCTCTAACCCCTGAGGCCAAGGCCAGAGGATATAAAAAGGGTAGATTTAGCTTTAATGTAAAAGGGGGCAGATGTGAGGCCTGTAATGGGGATGGTATAATCAAGATTGAAATGCAGTTTTTATCAGATGTATATGTGCCCTGTGAAGTCTGTAAAGGAAAAAGATATAATCGGGAAACATTAGAAATAAAGTATAAGGGGAAGAACATTTCTGATATATTGGATATGACTGTGGAGGAGGCCTTAGATTTCTTTGAAAATATTCCAAAGATAAAACAAAAGCTTCAAACTTTATATGATGTGGGATTATCCTATATAACCTTAGGACAACCCTCCACCCAATTATCTGGGGGAGAAGCCCAAAGAATTAAACTAGCAAGTGAATTAAGCAAAAGAAATACCGGGAAGACTTTATATATTTTAGATGAACCTACAACAGGTTTGCATTTTGCAGATGTTCACAAGCTTACAGGGCTACTAGATCGTCTAGCAGAAGGTGGAAATAGTATTATTATAATAGAACACAATTTAGACATTATTAAAAGGGCGGACCATAT
Organism: Eubacteriaceae bacterium; assembly: GCA_012838085.1. GTDB lineage: Bacteria > Bacillota > Clostridia > Eubacteriales > Garciellaceae > DUPX01. Next base: position 28,713 of record DUPX01000126.1, on the reverse strand, counting down.
AATAGATTTAGGACCGGAAGGAGGCCATCGAGGGGGAATGATAATTGCCCAAGGGACTCCAGAGGAGATAGCAGACTATGAGGATTCTTATACAGGTCAGTTTTTAAAAAGATATTTTAAAGAAAATTAAAAATACGCTGGAAATGTCTCCAGCGTATTTTTTAGGTTGGTAATATTCCAATATCATTAAAGCCTTTTTTAGATTTATAGACCTTTTCCAGCAGTTCCTTAGCGATTTCTATAGCATCATCTTCAGAAATATCTACCCTAATCTCCCTCATTTCTATCATCTCAAAGGGTGAATTCTTAACAAACTTTTTAAGATAATAACCACCAAAAATTTTTTTCTGTATATATACTTCATAGTTATTGTTTGAAATAACTATGTTATCATTTTTCCTGCGTATTTTCATTTTATCCCCTCTTTTCATATAAATGTCGTTAAGTTATACTATATATACACTTTATTAATAAATTCATTCAACAATTATCATATATTATAACAATTTAATTAAAAATTACAAAATTACATTTATTAGGCGGTGAAAAAGTTGCTTAATTTAAAAGAAAAGCTAAAAAATCTCCCTGAAAAGCCAGGGGTATATATAATGAAAAACTCCCAAGAAGAAATAATTTATGTGGGGAAAGCTATTTCTTTAAGAAATAGGGTAAGACAATATTTTCAATCCTCGAAAAATCACTCTATAAAGGTATCCTCTATGGTACAACAAATACAAGATTTTGAATATATAGTCACCGATTCTGAATTAGAGGCATTGATATTAGAATGTAATCTGATAAAAAAGCATAGGCCTAGGTATAATGTGCTTTTAAAGGATGATAAGAGCTACCCTTATATAAAGGTTACTCTACATGAGACATATCCTAGGGTGTTAATGACCAGAAGGATTATAAAAGATGGTTCAGAATATTTTGGTCCTTATACTTCAGTTTTTGCTGTAAAAAAAACTATGGAAGCAATAAAAAAGGTATTTCCTATAAGAACATGTAATAAAAAGGTTAGAAAAGATGGCAGTGTGGATAGGCCCTGTTTAAACTATCATATCCGACAATGTTTAGGTCCCTGTACCGGGAAGGTAGATGTGGAAGATTATGGAAGGATGATAGAAGAGATAATACAAATTCTTAAGGGGAAACAGGATAAATTAGTGGAAAAGCTAGAACAAGAGATGAAGATAGCAGCTAAAGGTATGGAATTTGAAAAGGCTGCAGACTTGCGGGATCAAATAAATTCCCTCCATATAATAGCAGAAAGGCAAAAAGTAATATCTAATTCCCAAGGGGATCAGGATATAATAGCTATTGCCATGGATGATGTGGGAGTATGTGCTCAAGTATTCTTTGTTCGTGGAGGCAAGCTCATAGGTAGAGAGAATTTTATATTAAATGATATTATGGATATAGAAAAAGCAGAATTTTTAACCCAATTTGTAAAACAATTTTATGATAATAACTCCTTTATTCCTAAGGAAATATTATTACAGGAAGATATAGAGGATATAGAGATAATTAGCCAATGGTTAAGTGATAAAAGGGGAAACAAGGTATATATCAGAAAACCCATTAGGGGAGAAAAGAGAAAGCTAGTGAAGATGGTGGAGAAAAATGCCTTGTTAAGCTTAGAACAATATAGTGGAAGAATAAAAAGGGATAGGGATAGGAGGTATAAGGCCCTTTACCAGTTAAAGGACTTACTGGAGTTATCAGAAACACCTCATAGAATAGAAGCTTTCGATATATCTAATATTCAAGGTACAGATAGTGTAGGCTCTATGATAGTCTTTGAAGACGGTAAACCTAAAAAAAGCGATTATAGAAGATTTAAAATAAAATGGGTGGAGGGGCCTGATGATTATGCCAGTATGGAAGAAATACTCCTAAGAAGATTTAAAAGGGGTATTGAGGAAAGGGAAAATCTAAGGGAAAAGGGAATACCCATAGATAAGGGAAAGTTTTCTAAATTGCCGGATATTCTGATGATTGATGGGGGACAGGGTCATACCCAGGTGGCTCAGCGGGTTTTGGATAGATGGTCTTTGGATATACCTATTTGTGGCATGGTAAAGGATAACCGACATAACACCAGAGGGATATATTACAAAGGAAGGGAATTAATAATGGACAAGGATAATCAGCTTTTTCAAATGATAACCCGAATTCAAGATGAATCCCATAGATTTGCCTTAGCCTATCATCAGAAATTAAGGGGCAAAAGCTCCTTTTCTTCTATTTTAGATGAGATTCCAGGCATTGGCGCCACGAGAAAAAACGCATTATTAAGACATTTCAGGGGGTTGGAAGGAATAAAAAAAGCCAGCCTAGAAGAATTAAAAAGAGTAGAGTCAATGAATGAAAGAGTGGCAAAAAGTGTATATGATTATTTTAATAGCTAGATTTACTATAATTTATTAAATGCAAAAAACTTATGTCTTACTTTAAAGGTATATATAATAAGGGGCTAACTCGCTTTATGAATATGTCTCCATTGATATTGTATATAGTAATAACTAATGTAAAATAGGAATAAAAAGGCTATAGCCATAGAAAATTGGGAATAATTAACAAAGAGGGGTAAAAAATGACTAGAAAAGGAAAGAGAAATAAAAAGGGTTTAAGAACCGGACGAATAATGTTTCTTGTTATTTTTATTTTGTTGGTAATAGGAGGAATTAAAGCTTACCCAGTGGTTTTAGATAAGATTGTTATTATGTTGGATAAGGAAGCTCCAATTATTGAAGGGGCTGTAAATCAAGAAATAATTGAGGGGGAAAGTATTTCTTACAAAAAGGGTGTTGTAGTCAGTGATAATGTTGATGAAGATATAGAGTTAATTGTAGACAGCAGTAAGGTAAATATAAAAAAACCTGGTGTATATGAAGTAGTATATAGTGCTGTAGATACTGCTGGAAATAGGACAGATATTACTAAAAGGATTGTAGTAAAGGAAAAACCAGAGGAAATTCCAGAAAAAAGTTCAGAGGAAAAAGAATTAGAGGAATTAGTAAATCAAGTTTTAGAATCTATATTAAAGGAAGATATGTCAGAAAAAGAAAAAGCTAAGGCAATATATAAATGGGCTAGATATAAGATTGGTTATGTGAATGATTCAGATAAATCCGACCCAATAAAGGCAGCTATTCGAGGAATAAAGAAGAGAAATGGGGATTGTTATATATATTTTGCCACTGTAAAAGCCTTATTGGATGGAGCAAATATTCTTAATGTGGATATCGTAAAGACCACTGGTACCCATTTTTGGAGTATGATGAAGATAGATGGTAAATGGTACCATATAGATGCTACCCCCCGCAAGGGTGATAAAACAGAGATCTTTATGTTTACCGATGAACAATTGAGTAAGTATTCTAAAAAACACAAAAATAGTCATGTATGGGATAGGGACAGGGCCCCTTCCTCACCAGAAAACTAGTATAAGGAGGAACCAATGCAAATTAATATACTGGAATATTTGGAAAATATAGTGGAGCTATTCCCTAATAAAATTGCCTTTGGTGATGGTGATCATACTATAACTTTTAAAGAAGTCTATGACCAGGGAAGGGCAATAGGTACATTTCTACATAATAAGGGTTTTTATAAAGAACCTATTATTATATTTATGAAAAAGAGTCCCGAAACAATAGTTGCTTTTCAAGGCACTGTCTATGGAGGCAACTATTATGTTCCAATTGATGAAGAAATGCCAGAATATAGAATAAAACTAATATTGGAAAAACTAAATCCCAAATTAATAATTTGTGATAATACTACCGAGGAAATTGCTCAGACCTTTGATTTTCAAGGGGAGATTTTTCTATTTGAGAAGATAGTTAAGACACAAATTAATGAAAAGGCTTTAGAAAAAATTAGATCTCAATCTATAGATACCGACCCAATATATATTGTATTTACTTCTGGTTCAACGGGTATTCCTAAGGGAGTAATTGCTAACCATCGTTCAGTGATAGATTATATAGATAATTTGACAGAGATTTTAGAGGTGGACCAGGACACCATCTTTGGCAATCAGACACCCTTATATCTAGATGCCAGTTTAAAGGAAATATATTCTACTCTAAAATTGGGTGCAACCACCTATATAATTCCCAAAAGTTTATTTTCCTTTCCCATTAAATTAGTGGATTTTTTAAATAAATATAAGATTAACACTATATGTTGGGTGGTTACTGCTCTAACAATGATTTCCGCTTTTAAGGTATTGGATAAATCTATACCGGAATATCTCCATACTATAGCCTTTGGAAGTGAGGTTTTTCCCATAAAACAATTTAATCTATGGCGAAAGGCATTGCCTAATGCAAAATTTATAAACTTATATGGACCAACTGAAACCACAGGTATGTGTTGTTTTTATAGGGTTAATCGTGATTTTCAAGAGGAGGATGTTTTACCTATTGGACAACCCTTTAAAAACACTGAAATTTTATTGTTAAATGATGAGAATAAACTTTGTAAGAAGGGTGAACAGGGAGAAATATGCATAAGGGGGACGTCCCTTACATTAGGCTATTATAAGGATTTTGAAAAAACAAGGGAAGTATTTGTTCAAAACCCTCTAAACAATGCCTATCCTGAACTAATATATCGGACAGGGGATATAGGAAAATACAATGAGTGGGGGGAACTTGTATTTGTATCCCGAAAGGATCACCAAGTTAAACACATGGGCCATCGAATTGAGTTAGGAGAGATTGACAGTCATGTAAATATGTTAAAGGGTGTTAATGGTGCTGCCACACTATATAATCATGAGAAAGGACAAATAATTTTATTTTATGCTGGAGATATAAGCAAAAGGGAAGTATTAGAGGGCTTAAAAAAGTCTTTACCAAGGCATATGGTACCAAATAAAATTAAAAAGTTAGAAAGCATTCCTCTAACATCAAATGGGAAAATAGATAGAGTATATTTAAAGAATATTATTTAACAATCAAAGGAGGATAAAGATGGAGACTTTATTAGAGATTCTACAAGAATTACATGAGGATATAGACTTTGAAACACATGAAAGATTGGTGGACGACAAGGTGTTGGACAGCTTTGATATTATTACATTAGTTACTGAAATTAATGAGGAATTTGATATAGCCATACCTGCTGAGGAGATAATACCAGAAAACTTTAACTCAGCAAAGGCTTTATATGCAATGATAGAGCGATTATCTGACTATTAATAGGAGGCAATAATGCTTTTTACATCTTATAGTTTTATAATATTTATATTGTATTATACAATTCCTAAGGGGCTTCAATGGGTATTGTTATTAGCAGCTAGCTATTTATTTTATAGTCTTATGAGTATTAAATTTTTATTTTATATACTATTTACCACAATAACAACCTATTTTATAGGAATTAAGATTGGAGAACTTCATAATATACACTCCAATTATTTAGCTGACCATAAAGCTTCATTGTCTAGGGAGGAAAAAAAGTCCTATAGGGCATTTATGAAATCTAGGTTATGGAAGTGGTTATTAGTATGTCTGTTACTAAACTTTGGTCTATTAGTCATCGCTAAATATACAAATTTCACAATAGAAAATATTAATGGGATATTAGAGCTAATAGGTAGTTCAAAACGACTTACTTTTTGGAATATAGCATTACCTATGGGGATTTCCTTTTATACCTTTAAGACCATGAGCTATATAATTGATGTGTATAGGGGAAAATATCCTCCAGAAAAAAATATATTTAAATTTGCATTATTTGTATCATATTTTCCCCAATTGATTCAGGGACCAATTAGCAGATTTGATGATTTATCAGAAACCCTATTTACAGAACATAGTTTTGATAGAAAAAACCTTAATTTTGGCCTTCAAAGAATTATGTGGGGTTTCTTTAAAAAATTGGTTATCGCTGATAGGATGCTAGTAGCTGTTAACACTATAATAAGGGATCCAGAGGCTTATCAAGGCATTTTTGTATTTTTGGGAATGTTATTTTACACCTATCAATTATATGCTGATTTTACTGGAGGAATAGATATTACTATAGGTATATCAGAGGTTTTAGGTATAAAGGTTAGGGAAAACTTTGAAAGGCCTTATTTTTCAAAGTCTATTACAGAATTTTGGAGAAGATGGCATATAACCATGGGGACTTGGTTTAAAGATTATTTATTTTATCCCCTTTCAGTATGGAAACCCATGTTAAATTTTGCTAAATTTTCAAGAAATAAATTTGGAAATAATTTTGGTAAGAAACTTCCTGTATATCTAACAACTTTGATAGTCTGGTTTACAACAGGTTTATGGCATGGGGCAAATTGGAATTTTATTGCCTGGGGTCTAACTAATGGGATTGTAATAATTATTTCCCTTGAATGCAAACCCTTCTATAACTGGTTTCACAATAAATTTAAAGTGGGGGGAACCTTTGGCTTTAGGCTTTTTCAAATAATCCGTACCACTTTACTAATGAGTGCTATACGGCTATTTGATTTATATAGAGATGTCCCAATGACCTTAAGAATGTTTGGGACAATATTTACAAAACCCAATATCCATATGCTTTTTAATGGAAGTCTGGCAAACTTAGGATTAAGTTTAAGTGATTATTTTATTTTATTGTTAGGATTTGTTGTACTGCTAATAGTAAGCCTAGTACAGAGAACAGGAAGTGTTAGAGGGAAAATTGCAGAAAGTAATATGGTAGTTGGTTATGCATTAAACTACGCATTAATTATTGCCATCCTAATCTTTGGTGCTTATGGGATAGGCTATGATGCAAACCAATTTATATATAATCAGTTTTAGGGGGGAATTATGAAAAAGAAAAGATTAGCAATCAGCTTATTAGTGGGATGCTTATTATTGGCCAACCTCTTTTTCTTACAAAAACTACTTATGCCTAAGCATGTTTTTGGTACCCTAGAAGGTTCATTAGTGGAAGATTATTATAAGGTGGAAAAGAATAATGATGTAATCTTTATAGGAGACTGTGAGGTATATGAAAACTTTTCTCCAATAACCCTCTGGGAAGAATATGGTATTACCAGCTATATAAGGGGTAGTGCCCAACAATTAATTTGGCAGTCCTATTATCTATTAGAGGAAACATTAAAATATGAAAAACCTGAAATAGTAGTATTTAATGTTCTAGCCATGATGTACAATGAACCACAAAAGGAAGCATATAATCGAATGTCCTTAGATGGTATGAAATTTTCCTTAACAAAAATAAAATCTATAATGGCATCAATGACGGAGGAAGAAAATCTTATTGAATATATATTTCCTTTATTAAGATATCACTCTAGGTGGAATGAGCTAAAAAGTGAGGATTTTAAATATATTTTTAAAAAGAAGGATATGTTTCATAATGGATATTATATGAGAGCAGATATTAAGCCAGCAGGGAATATACCTAAGGGGAAAAAATTACCCAACTATGAATTTGGGGAGAGGGCCTATTATTATTTAGATAAGATGGTAGAGTTAACAAAGAAAAATGATATAGATCTTGTATTGGTTAAGGCACCTAGCTTATACCCCTATTGGTATGATGAGTGGGATGAACAAATAAGGGAATATGCTAAGGCCAAGGATTTAAAATACATTAATTATCTAGAATTAATTGATGAGGTAGGTATTGATTTTAATGAGGATACTTATGATGGTGGACTTCACTTAAATGTATATGGAGCAGAAAAACTAGCCCGTCATTTTGGAGGATATTTAAAGGAACACTTTAATTTAAAAGATAGAAGACAGGATAAAGAATTAAAAAAACAATGGGGAAAAAAAGTGGACTTTTATTATTCTATGAAAGAAGAGCAGGTTAAAGAACTAGAAGAGTTTGGCTATCTAAAAAGTATTTTTGGGGATAAACAAAACAATTGAAAAAAGGTGATAAAATGAAAAAGATAATTATGCTTTTAGTAATAGTATTATTATTTGTGGGCTGTAGTAATGGAGAGAATACCGCAGGGCCGGTAAACAATGGAGAAGAACAGCAAAGTAAAGGGTTTGAATTTGTCTATAATGGTATTACAATCAGGATGTATGATGAAGCTAGCCAGATATTAGAGGGGCTAGGTGAGGAAGTGGATTATTTTGAAGCAGAAAGTTGTGCATTTCAAGGAATGGATAAGATATATACCTATGGACCTTTTGAACTCCATACCCATGAAATAGACGGGATAGACCATGTTTCCTCTATTATATTTCTTGATGATAGTATTTCCACAAAGGAAGGAATATACTTATTTTCCAGCTTAGATGAGGTGCTACAAGCATATGGGGATAATTATACTGAGGAACATGGACTATATACCTATGAAATGGGAAATTCAAAGCTATTAATACTAATAGAGGATGATGAAGTAGTATCAATAGAATATATGGCTAAAACTGAACAATAAGAATTAAATTATTTAGAGAATCTATGGGAATGGACCATCTTATAGTGTCTGTTACCTGTTAGATTCTTTTCTTTTGACTAAATATATACTACAATAGTAAATATCAGAAATGGGGGGAAAATATGAAATATAAATTGGTAGCAATAGACTTAGATGATTCTCTATTAGGGTCAGACTATAAAATAAGTCAGGAAAATAAACTGGCAATAAAAAAGGCTGAAGAGAAAGGAGTTATTGTAACTATAGCAACGGGAAGGCCTCTTCAAAGTTGCCTCCCCTATGTTAGAGAACTAGGGTTAGATGTTCCCTTCATCACTTATAATGGAGCCATGGTAATAGAGGGGAAAACTATGGATATTCTATATCATGAGACAATTGAACCAGAATATGGTATGGATATATTGGAACTAGTTGAGGAATTTAGCCCTACTGTATTAGTATTTGCGGATAATAAGTTATATGTAAATGAGATAAATGAGCGGACGGATAGATATACTAGGATATCATCTATGGAGGCTAATTTAAGAAGTGATTTACAGTCAATAGCACTGAAAGGGGCTACTAAGATATTATTTTATAATGAACCAGAAAAAGTGAGAAAAATGGAGGAAAAGATAATGGAAAGCCTTAAGGGAAAGCTTAACTATCATATTTCCAAACCTTTTTTCTTAGAAGTTATTAATAGTAATACCTCTAAAGGCATTGCCCTTGAAGCCTTAGCTAAAAATATAGGTATAAGCTCTCATGAGGTAATAGCTATTGGTGATAGCTATAATGATATTTCGATGATTGAATATGCCGGACTAGGGGTGGCAGTAGATAATGCCTATGACGAGATAAAAAGCAGAGCAGATTATATATCCAAATCAAATATAGATAATGGGGTTGCTGAAGTAATAGAAAGATTTATTTTGGAGGGATAGATGTGTCAAATATAACGGTGAAAGAAATCAGTTCCGACTTAAACTTAGAAATAATATTTGAAGGTGATAATCCTATTTTAGATATAACAAATAGTGATATCAATCGTCCAGGTCTGCAATTATATGGATATTATGAATATTTTGATCAGGATAGGGTGCAAATCATAGGAAAGGCAGAATGGAGTTACCTAGCTTCCCTGTCAAAGGATAAAAGGAAGGAAAAGTTAGATGCTTTCTTTTCTTATTACTTTCCATGCTTAATAATTGCATGGAATCTTGAAGTCTTTGATGAATTATTGGAAAGTGCAAAAAAGCATAATAGAACTATATTAAGAACTTCCCTTCACACTACCACAATGATGAATAAATTAATAAGTTATTTAGATGATAAACTTGCTCCCACTATTAGAATTCACGGTACATTGGTGGAAGTTTATGGAATAGGTATTTTTATTTCTGGTACCAGTGGGGTGGGGAAAAGTGAAATTGCACTAGAGTTAGTTAATAGGGGTCATCGTTTAATTGCTGATGACCTAGTAGAAATAAAACAGATAGAAGGGGAAAGATTAATTGGTTCTGCACCAGAGATATTAAGGCATTTTATAGAAATAAGGGGAATAGGAATATTAGATGTAAAGTCTCTATATGGGGTGGGAGCAGTAAAAAACCATGTAGATATTAATATGGTTATAGAACTAGAGAGATGGGAAGAAAATAAGCATTATGAAAGATTGGGATTAGATACCCAGTACTCAGAAATAATTGAGGTTTCCATTCCAAAGGTTACCATCCCTGTCAGTCCAGGTAGGAATCTTTCTATAATTATAGAAACTGCAGCTAGAAATTTTCGAGAAAAGGTAATGGGATACAATCCTGCCAATGAATTTTTAGAAAGATTAAAGGATAATCCATTATTAAATGAAGATTTCTAAATAAAAATACTACTTTTGTTATGGTTTTTATATAATAGATTAATAATAGAATTAATAATACCTTTAGGAAGTGAATTAAGTGGAAAATAAAATATATAATGAATTCCTTAAAATACTTGATGCTAATCAAATATTACTAAATGAACCAATGAAAAACCATACATCTTTTAAGGTGGGTGGTCCCGTTGATATAATGGTTCTACCTAAAAATGCAGATGAAATAAAAAATATTTTAAAATTAATTAAAACAGTGAGAATTCCTTTTTACATAATGGGAAATGGAAGTAATTTATTGGTTAGGGATAAAGGCATTCGAGGGTGTGTAATAAAGATAGGGAAAAATATGAGTAATATAGAAATAAAAGGAGAAAGGGTAAAGGCCCAGACGGGAATATTATTGTCAAGACTTTCAAAGGTTTTGCTACGAAATGAATTATCTGGATTTGAATTCGCCAGTGGCATTCCCGGTAGCCTCGGTGGTGCTGTGACTATGAATGCAGGTGCCTATGGGGGAGAAATGAAGGATGTCCTAGAAAGTATTGAGGTAATAGATAATGAAGGAAATATTTCCCAATTAGTAGGGGAAGAAATGAAATTAGGATATAGAACAAGTGCAATCCAGGGAAAGGATATAATTGCCCTTTCTGCCACTATGAATTTTACAAAGGGGAACTATCAAGATATAAAGACAAAAATTGAGGATTTAGACTATAGAAGAAAAACAAAACAACCACTGGAATGGCCCAGTGCAGGAAGCACCTTCAGAAGGCCCCACGGTTATTTTGCAGGCAAATTAATTCAGGATGCAGGGCTAAGAGGATTTTCTATGGGGAGAGCCCAGGTTTCTGATCTTCACTGTGGTTTTGTCATAAATAAAGGAGATGCCACTGCAGAAGAAATAATCACCCTAATTCGTTATATTCAAAAAAAGGTAAAGGATAAATTTGGGGTAGACCTGGAAACAGAAGTAAAAATTATAGGGGAAGAATAGCCATCGAAAGGAGAAAAAAATGCGCTTTGTAATAATTACAGGATTATCAGGAGCGGGAAAGAGTCAGGCCATTAAGGCATTTGAAGATTTAGATTATTATTGTATAGACAACCTACCACCTAAGCTTATACAAAAATTTGTAGATCTATGTATCCAATCCCAAGGTAAAATGGATAAGGTGGCCATAGTTATAGATATTAGGGGGGGAATATTCTTTTATGATCTTATAGAAGAGCTTAAGGACTTAAATATGGGGGAATACTCCTATGAGATATTATTTTTAGATGCTAGTGACCAAGTGTTGATCAAGCGATTTAAAGAGACCAGAAGAAAGCATCCCTTGGCACCTTCTAGTTTAGTATCTGAAGGTATCAAAGAGGAAAGAAATAAATTAAAAACTATTAAGGAAATGGCAGACAATATTATTGATACTTCAGGATTAAAACCTAAGGAGTTAAAAGAAGAAATAGTTAAGGTATATAGGGATAAGGAAAAACAAGGCAAAATGCTTATCAATATATTATCCTTTGGCTTTAAACATGGGATACCTTTGGAAGGAGATCTTATTTTTGATGTGCGATTTTTGCCAAATCCTTTTTATATCGAACATTTACGACCCCAATCAGGGAAGGATAAAGAAGTTAAAGAATATGTGTTGGGTTTTCCAGAAACAATGGAATTCATTAATAAGTTAGAAGATATGATTGATTTTTTAATTCCTTTTTATATTAAAGAAGGTAAATATCAGCTGGTAATTGGAATAGGCTGTACAGGCGGTCAGCATCGTTCAGTTACAATATCCAACCATTTATATGAAAGTTTAAAGGAGAAGGGTCATTGGGTAGCTATAAATCATAGAGATGTTAATAAAGATAGAAAGGCGAAAGAAAATGGCTAAATATTTAAAAAGGGGACCTAAAATAGTAGTAATAGGTGGTGGGACGGGCACCTCTGTTATATTAAGGGGGCTAAAGAAGTACACCTCAAATATTACTGCCATTATAACCGTTGCCGATGATGGAGGGAGCTCCGGCAAGTTAAGGGAAGATTTAGGAATGTTGCCTCCCGGGGATATTAGAAGCTGTATCCTTGCCTTAGCAGATACTGAACCCATAATGGAGCAACTTCTTCAATATCGATTTGAAGAGGGTACCCTTAAGGGACAAAATTTTGGTAATTTATTAATTGCAGCAATGAATGAGATAACCGGGAATTTTGAAGAGGCCATTAGAAAAATCAGTGATGTTTTAAAGGTAAAGGGTACGGTATTGCCGGTAACATTAGAGGATATAACCTTGATTGCAGAATTAGAAAGTGGAGAATTAGTATCAGGGGAATCTCAAATTCCTAAGGTTGCATTAGAAAAGAAAACCCACATTAAAAGAGTTTCCATCCATCCTCCAAAAGTTGCCCCTTTAGAGTTTGCTCTAGAGGCAATAGAAGAAGCAGATGCCATTATCTTAGGTCCAGGCAGTCTTTATACAAGTATTATCCCCAATCTTTTAGTAGAGGGATTGGTGGAGGGAATATGTGCCTCTAATGCTATTAAGATATATATAACTAATATAATGACCCAGCCAGGAGAGACAGATAACTATACAATAATGGACCATGTGGAAGCCATTCTCAATCATACTAATGAAGAGAAAAATCCTATCATTGATTATATTATTTCCAATAATGGCAAGATTCCAGACTATCTAGTGGATAAATACAGAATGGAAGGGGCAAATCTGGTGCCCTGTGAAGGAGAAGACTCTGATTGCCCTTATAAATTTATAATTGATGACTATGTAGAAGTTAAAAAAAATTATGTTAGACATGATGGGGATAAACTAGCCTATTCAATATTTAAATTAATAGCTGAGGAAAAACTGTCTAAAGATATAACAAGAAATATGGATTACAATCATTTAATGCAATTACTGAGAATATATAAAGATAATTCCTAATAATTCTTGGGCGGACATCTCTGTCCGCCCAAATATTATCATTGATAAAATATAGCTGTATTTTAATAGTCCAGAAGAGCAATATCAACCCATTAAATTATAATTCCATATAATAGGTATTAATTACATTTTCCACCTTAGCTAGCTCATCTAGTAAACTATCATCCACTTCCTTGTCCACTCCAAAGATACCAATAGCGGTGCCTTTAAGTTTATTTCGGCCTACCTGCATATTTCCAATATTAATATTACTATTTCCCAGTATGGTGCCAAATTTTCCAATTATTCCAGGTCTATCAATATGGTCAGTTATAATTAAATGCCCTTCAGGAATAACATCAATGGTGGAACCATTAAAGTTTACAAACCTTGGACCATACCCATTTAATAGGGTGCCAGATATATATTTTTCTTCCTCATTAGTAGTCAGTCTTACAGTTATTAGATTAGTAAAACCATGGGTTTTAGAGGAACGGATATCCCTTACTTCTATATTTCTTCTCTTTGCCATGATTTCTGCATTAACATCATTAATTTCACTAATGCCCATATGGGGGCGTAAAATTCCTTTAATAATATTTCTGGTTAGATAATCAATTTCCTGTTCTGCAATATCACCAGAATAGGTAATCTCAATTTTTTGAATAGCACCATTGATTATATTTGAAATAAAGGCTCCTAATTTTTCTGCCAACACAATAAAAGGTCTTATATGATTTAGAATATCTGGAGGCAGTGAGGGCATATTAATTGCATTCTTAAAGGGTACTCCAGATAAGTAATTATATATTTCCTGAGCCACATCTACAGCAACATTTAATTGGGCCTCTTTAGTGGAAGCACCTAAATGGGGTGTAGTGATAATCCTAGGATGCTTTATTATGGGGCTATCTACAGGAGGTTCATTTTCAAATACATCAAGGGCAGCTCCCTCAACAATACCCTCATCTAATGCTCTAATCAGGGCTTCCTCTCTAATAATACCTCCCCTGGCACAATTAATTATTCTGACTCCCTTTTTCATCTGATTAAATTCATCATCATCTAACAAATATTTTGTTTCCTTAGTAAGGGGAGTATGGATAGTTATAAAGTCTGATTGCTGAATAACTTCTTCTAAGGTGCCAATTCTAATTCCAAGCTTTTTCGCCTGCTCCTCAGTAATAAAGGGGTCATAGGCAATAACATTCATATTAAAGGCTTTTGCCCTTTTGGCCATTCCACTGCCAATGCGGCCAATACCTATAATGCCTAGCACCTTATTATTTAACTCCACACCTACATATTTTTTTCTATTCCATTGACCCATTTTTAAATCCCCATGAGCCTGGGGAAGCCATCTTGCCAAAGACATTAGCATTGCAAAGCTAAGCTCTGTTGTGGATATGGTGTTTCCATCTGGGGCATTTATCACTGCTATACCATGCTCGGTAGCAGTTTTTAAATCAATATTGTCAATACCTACACCTGCCCTGCCGATAACCAATAAGTTTTTAGCCGCAGTAATAATCTCCTTTGTTACCTTTGTTTGACTTCTTACCAGTAATCCATGATAGTTTCCTATTATAGATTTAAGTTCATCGGGACTTAAATCTGTCTTAATATCTACCTCTACATCTTCAGCATCTAATAAACATTTTAATCCTGTTTTTGATATATTATCACTTACTAATACCCTTTTCATCACACCAAACCTCCTCTGCTGCTCTTATGCCTGCTCCAAGTTCTACAGGGTAACCTAATTGTTTAAGGGCCATCTCCAAACCACTAATAGTTGTTAAAATATCTAAGGGATGAATATAACCCATATGACCTATTCTAAATATCTTGCCTTTAAGATCCCCTTGGCCCCCTGCAATTATAATTTTATAGTCCTCCTTTAAGACACTAATAAGTTCATTAACATCTATCTGAAAATTTCCCTTTATGCCAGTTACAGTAGCGGAAGCACTATTATCATCTTCTATAAATAAATCTAATCCAATGGCCCTAACGGCAGCTCTTAACATATTTTTAATTAGCATATGCCTTCTAAAGACATTATCCAACCCTTCATTATTTATCTTGTCCAAAGATTTGGATAAACCAAATACCAATGTAACAGGGCCAGTAAAGGGGGTAGTATTGTTTTTCATGTTCTTTCTATAGGAGATTAAATCAAAATAAAACTTTGGTCCCTTGTGGTCTTCTATTATTGCCCATGCCTTTTGGCTAACAGAGATAAGGGCAAGTCCAGGGGCTAATCCCAAAGCTTTATGGGAAGCTGTTACCACAATATCAATTCTCCAATCATCCATATTCAAGTCCATACCCACCAATCCAGAAACACTGTCCACTATAAGTATTGCGGGGGTGTCTTTTACAATTTCCCCTATTTCTTTTATTGGGTTTACTACCGTTGTGGAAGTTTCACAATGGGTAAGAAAAACAGCCTTGATATCAGGATTTTCTGATAATATTTTTTTAATTCTTTGGGGGTTTGCTACCTCCCCTAATTCATATTTGTCAACTATTACATTAGCCCTAAAGGCAGCATTGATTTTGGCAAATCGCTCTCCAAAAACTCCTGTTTGAATGACTAATACCTTATCATCAGGTTCTACAATATTTGCTACAGCCATTTCCAATGCCCCTGTACCACTGGCTGCAATTATAAAGACATCCTCCTTAGTCTTAAAAATACCTTTAGCTTTCTCGCAGGTATCTTTAAATATATCTGAAAAATCCTTACTTCTATGGCCAAGAATTGTTTTACTCATTTCCCTTTCTACCTCGGGAGAAATAGGCGTTGGCCCGGGTATTCTCAAATGTTGATACTCATTAAACATTATAATTCCTCCTTTAAGATATAAAACATAATTGCTAAATAAAAAAACCTTCCACCCCAATAATTCGGGGCGAAAGGACTCCTTCGCGATACCACCCTAATTCACTATTATTTCACAATAATAGCCTCGGTAGGTAGTGAAACACTATCTACAAATCATAACGGACTTACCCGATTAAACCTACTACTATTTCAGCTTAATAACTCCAGAACGCTATTTTGATAAGACGTCTATCAGTTTACACCAGCCACTGACTCTCTAAAAAACAATCCTTAACAAAACTTTCCTTCACAGTCTTTATAATATTAATATAAAACTTATCATCTATTCTAAAAATAGTCAAGGGTTTAGGTAGAGATTTTTTAAAATTGATTTGATTTAATTTATGTATAGGATACAATATAGTAAAAGCATCAAAAGTGGTGAAAAAAATGACCTTTTCAACTAGAACAAAGAACGAAATTTCTAGAATTCCAATAGGTAATAATAAAGCTGCCTTAGCAGAACTATCTGCTTTAATTCACATGGGTGGCACTATATTCTTCAGTGGAAAATCCAATATAGGTTTTAAAATTACAACAGAAAATCCAGCTATAGCTAGGAGAGTATTTAGCTTATTAAAGATTAAATTTGGTACCCAGACAGAATTATCAGTGAAGAAAAATGCCCAATTAAAAAAGAATAATATATATTCCATTGTTGTTTCTTCTGCCTTAGGGGCAGAGGATATACTTCTTCAGACAGGTATAATAAAGCAAAACCCGGAAAGCAATGTTAAAGAAATAAATTATGAAATACCTAAAAAACTTATAGAAGAAGAAAAGTGTAAAAGGGCATATTTAAGGGGGGCCTTCTTGGGAGGGGGCTCCATATCAGATCCAGAAAAGACCTATCATTTAGAATTTGTCACCTTTAATGAAAAATACTCTTATGAACTATGCAAGCTAATAAATAGCTTTGGCCTTTCCGCAAAAGTAGTACAAAGGAAAAATAACTTTGTTGTTTATTTAAAGGAAGGGGAACAAATAGTTACTATTCTAAATATTATACAGGCCCACAATGCTCTATTTGAATTAGAAAACATAAGAATTTTTAAGGATATGCGAAATAATGTAAACCGTATTGTAAATTGTGAAACTGCAAATCTAAGTAAAACAGTGAATGCGGCCCTTAGACAAATAGAGAATATAAAATATATAAAGGATAATATGGGTTTATCTAAATTACCACCTAATCTTAGGGAGGTTGCAGAATTAAGACTTAATTATCAGGAGGCCAGTCTAAAGGAATTAGGAAAGATGCTAATTCCCCCAATAGGCAAGTCAGGAATTAACCATAGATTAAGAAAAATAGATAAGATAGCAGAAGATCTAAAGATAAAAGATAATAGAGGCGACCGATAGGAGGAAACCCCATGGGAAACTTTACACATTTACATGTTCATACCGAGTACAGTCTATTAGACGGTTCCAGCAGAATAAAAAACTTAATAAAGAGAACAAAAGAATTAAATATGGACAGTATAGCCATTACAGACCATGGAGCAATGTTTGGGGTTATTGATTTTTATAAAGAGGCAAAGGCTCAAGGTATTAAACCTATATTAGGTTGTGAAGTTTATATTGCCAGTAGAAGGCTGGAAGATAAAGAACCCGGTATAGACCAGAACCAAAGCCACCTTGTCCTATTGGCAAAAAATCAAAAAGGATATGACAATTTAAAAGTAATAGTATCCCAAGGCTATATACGAGGATTTTATTATAAGCCTCGAGTGGATAGAGAGCTATTAGCCAAATATAGTGAAGGTATCATCTGCTTAAGTGCTTGTATAGCCGGAGAAATACCCCAAGCAATATTAAATAACAACAAAAAACTAGCCCAGGAATTAATCGTAGAATATCAAGAAATATTTGGTAAAGAAAATTTTTATTTAGAATTGCAAAATCATGGGTTGGCAGAACAAATAGAATTAAACCACCAATTAATATCTATAGCTAAGGAAATGGATGTTCCCCTGGTGGCTACCAATGATGTTCACTATATAAAAAAGGAAGATGCCATCGCCCACGATATTTTACTATGCATCCAAACAGGAACAAATGTGGAGGAAGAGGATAGAATGAAATTTCCAGGGGAGGAGTTTTATTTAAAATCCCCAGAGGAAATGGAAGGCCTCTTT
This sequence comes from Eubacteriaceae bacterium, assembly GCA_012838085.1. Classification (GTDB taxonomy): domain Bacteria; phylum Bacillota; class Clostridia; order Eubacteriales; family Garciellaceae; genus DUPX01. The sequence goes on along the minus strand of DUPX01000126.1, from coordinate 10,495 downwards.
GGACAGGTACCAGAAGCAATAGAAAACACTAAAAAAATTGCTAGCCAATGCAATGTAGATATAGAATTTAATAAGACTCACCTACCAAAATATGATGTTCCAAATAATGAAATTAGTACTAGCTTTTTAAAGAAGCTATGTATTGAGGGGTTGAAAAAGAAATACCCTATATTAGAAGACAATATATTAGAAAGGTTAAACCATGAATTAACTATAATAAATCAAATGGGATATGAAGACTATTTTCTCATAGTATGGGATTTTATTAAATATGCCAAGGACAATAAAATTATGGTTGGACCAGGTAGGGGAAGTGCTGCTGGAAGCCTTGTGTCCTATGCTCTAGATATTACAACAATAGATCCATTGAAATACAATCTAATCTTTGAAAGATTTTTAAATCCTGATCGTATTAGTATGCCGGATATTGATATAGATTTTTGTTATGAACGTCGAGGGGAAGTTATAGAATATGTTATTGGAAAATACGGAGAGGACCGGGTAGCACAGATAATTACCTTTGGTACTATGGCGGCTAGGGCGGCTATTCGGGATGTGGGCAGGGCCCTTAATATACCTTATGGGAAGGTAGACTTTATAGCAAAACAAGTACCTATGGAAATAGGGATGACAATAGAAAAGGCTTTAGAGGTAAATAGTGAGCTGGCGAAGATTCATCAAGAAGAAGAGGAGGTAAATTCTCTAATAGAGATAGCAAAATCTGTTGAAGGCTTGCCAAGACATGCCTCCACCCATGCTGCAGGGGTGGTTATTTCTAATAGGCCAGTAGTAGAACATGTTCCCTTATATATGCACAATGATTGTATTACCACCCAATATCCTATGGGAATACTTGAAGAACTAGGCCTACTAAAGATGGACTTTTTAGGCCTAAGAACTCTAACAGTTATAAGGGATACAATAGAAAATATAAAACTTAGTAAAAATATAGATATCGATATAGATAATATCACCTTTGACGATAAAAAAACTTTTAATTTAATTAGTGATGGGGATACACTAGGAATTTTCCAGTTGGAAAGTAGTGGGATGCAACAATTTATGAAGGAATTGAAACCTGACTCCTTTGAGGATATTGTGGCAGGGGTAGCCCTTTATAGACCAGGCCCTATGGAACAAATACCTACCTATGTAACAAATAAGAAAAACCCCACAAAGATTCAATATCTCCATAAGGTTTTGGAACCAATTTTAAATGTAACCTATGGCTGTATAATCTATCAAGAACAGGTTATGCAAATTGTGAGGGATGTAGCAGGATATTCTATGGCTAGAAGTGATATGGTTCGAAGGGCCATGTCTAAGAAAAAGATGGATATAATGGAAAGAGAAAGAAAGGTATTTATATATGGTGAGGACGATAATGAAGGGAATATCATTGTTGAAGGGGCCATAAGAAAGGGAGTATCCAAGGAAATCGCAAATAAAATATTTGATCAAATGATTGACTTTGCAAACTATGCCTTTAATAAGTCCCATGCGGCGGCCTATGCAGTAATTGCATATCAAACAGCTTGGCTAAAGGCACATTATCCTGCAGAGTTTATGGCTGCACTATTAACCAGTGTCATGGGAAATAATAATAAGGTGGCACAATATATACAAAATTGTCGAAGTATGGGCATTACCATATTGCCACCAGATGTAAATGAAAGCTTTATAAATTTTACAGTAGTAGATGGTAAAATCCGTTTTGGACTGGCTGCAGTAAAAAATGTAGGAATAAATGCAATAAAATCTATAATAGAGGCAAGGGAGAAAAAAGGGAAATTTATTTCCTTTATGGACTTCTGTGAAAAGCTAGACTTTAAAGACCTAAATAAAAGAGCTTTAGAAGGCCTAATAAAATGTGGCGCCTTTGATTCCTTTGATATATACAGAGCCCAACTAATGGCAGTGTATGATAAAATAATAGATGGCATTATCCAAGACAGAAGAAAAAATTTAAAGGGACAGCTATCTCTATTTGAAACTATGGGAGAGGATGAAAAGGAAAATGTTAAGTTGGATATTTTGCCTGATATTCCCGAGTATGAAAATAAGATAAAACTTTCTATGGAAAAGGAAATGGTAGGATTTTATATAACTGGTCATCCCCTTTCAGAATATGAGGACATATTAAGACAAAAGGTATCAATAACCAGTGTTAAAATCAATGAATACAGTGAAGGGAAAGGTAATACCCCATTATATGATGGGCAAAAGGTTATAGTAGGAGGAATGATTACTAAGATACAAAGAAAATTAACGAAAAACAATAATATGATGGCATTTATTTTATTAGAAGACCTATTTGGAACTATGGAAATTATTGCTTTTCCCCCTGTATATGAAAATTTTTCCCATCTAATAGAGATGGATAAAATAGTTTTAATAGAGGGAAGATTAAATACAAAAGAAGAAGAGGAACCAGTAATAATATCAAATAGAATATCCCCATTGGTAAATATAAAGACAGAGAAACTATATATTAAAATTCCCATAGGTATAGCCAACTCAATATTTGAGAAGATAAGACCTATATTAAGAGAACATAAGGGAAATACACCAGTGATTGTATACTTTGAATCAAATAGGCTGAAAACTATAGCAGATAGAGGGTTGTGGGTAAATGCTAGCAAAGAATTAATGGATATTCTAAAGGATATACTTGGAGAAGACTGTATAAAAATTTGTTAATAGGTTCATTTGCCATGTCAAATTCTATTGAAGTTTGTCCTTAAATAAACTAAAATGTAGAATAGAGGAAACATTAAAAGGAGGCTACAAATATGTGGACAGTAATTCACATAGTACAAAGTGAAGATAGAGCAAATGAAATAAATGAAAAATTATTTCAGGATGGATTTTTGGTAAAGATTCAGCCTATAAATAAAAATGATGAAGATGGTTTTTTTCAAATCTTGGTACCTGAAGGAGAAGCGGAAGAGGCTTCTAATTTAATCGCTGCATTAGGACTATCTTAATAATTTTTACAAAGACAAATAAGGGTTAGCCCTTATTATTTTTATTTTAAATAATAGAAGAATTATGAGAGGTGGAGTTGGTTTGCTACCCACCCATTGTAAATTTATCCAAGGAAATTATTATAATATTGGAGGTGGAAGTATGAAAAGAACAAAGATAGTATGTACTATAGGCCCAGCTTCCGAATCTAGGGAGGTCTTAAAGGACTTACTAAAAAACGGAATGAATGTGGCGAGACTTAATTTTTCCCATGGGAATTATTCAGAACATAAAAACAAAATAACTTTGTTAAGGGAAGTTTCTAAGGAATTAGAAATTCCTGTAGCAATACTTTTGGATACAAAGGGTCCAGAGATTAGGATAAAAGAATTTTCAACAGGAAAGGCATTATTAGAGGAAGGCCAAAGGTTTATTATAACTACTAGGGACATTAAGGGAAATGAGGATCAGGTGGCAGTGACCTATAAATCATTTCCTGATGAATTAAACCCAGGTGATATAATATTAATAGATGATGGATTAATAAAGTTAAGGGTAGAGAAGATTGACCAAGAAGATATTACTTGTATTGTGGAAAACGGAGGAGAGTTAACAAATAATAAAAGTATAAATTGTCCAAATTTAAATATAAATTTGCCAGCTATAACTAAAAAGGATCAAGAAGATATTATTTTTGGCATTCAAGAAGATATAGATTTTATAGCAGCCTCCTTTGTACGAAAGCCTCAAGATGTTTTAGATATACGAAAGGTATTAGAAGAAAACAATGGAGGGCATATCCATATTATATCTAAAATTGAAAACCAAGAGGGAGTAAATAATATTGATAAGATAATTAAGGTATCTGATGGGATAATGATAGCCAGGGGAGACCTGGGGGTAGAAATTCCTCCGGAGGAAGTACCCCTAATTCAAAAGACAATTATAAGAAAATGTAATGAAAGCGGTAAACCGGTAATTACAGCCACCCAAATGTTAGATTCCATGATTAGAAATCCTAGACCAACAAGGGCAGAAGTTACAGATGTGGCAAATGCAGTTTTTGATGGAACTGATGCTATTATGCTTTCAGGGGAAACGGCCTCGGGGAAATACCCTATCCAAGCAGTTAAAACTATGGTAAAAATCGCAAAGACTACAGAAGAATCATTAGAGTATAAAGAAATAATACAGAAATTTGTAGAAAGAAGAATTTCAGTAACTAATGCAATAAGTCAGGCCACCTGTAGAACCGCCGATGTATTAGGGGTGTCAGCAATATTTACTGCTACTTCCTCTGGCCATACAGCAAGGATGGTCTCAAAGTTTAGGCCTTCTGCTCAGATTATAGCTTTTACTCCTAATTATAAAGTAGCAAATTCACTGCTATTGGTCTGGGGAGTCTACCCTGTACTTATCAATGAATTTAAAAACACCGATGAAATATTTGATATTACCATTAAAAAAGCTTTAGATAAAAAGCTGGTAAATAGTGGAGAACTGGTGGTAATAACGGCAGGTGTTCCTGTGGGAATAGAAGGTACAACAAATATGATAAAAGTTCAAACTATTGGAAAGGTCCTGCTTTATGGTAAGGGAATTGGTAGAGAATCGGTCACTGGAAAAGTAAGTTTAATAAAGGATAAAAGCCAATTTGATAAATTTAGAGATGGGTATATTCTTGTAGCAAAAAACACAGATGAAGATTTTATTCCTCTTTTTGAAAGGGCATCTGGTATTATTGTAGAAGAAAAAGGATTAAGTTCCCACACTGCAAATATAGCGGCAAGAAAGGGCATTCCTACGGTGGTAGCAGCTGAGAATGCAATGGATATATTAAAGGATCATCAAGAGATAACCATAGAAACCGACAGAGGTATTGTCTATGATGGAATAGTTAAAGTGTTATAAAATAGCGTCCATTTTTTAATTTAACATAAAAACAGGATTTTCTTACTAAACTATAAAGGGGGATTTCATGGAAATCCCCCTTAAATAATATCTTATATAATGTAGAGAAGAGCTTTTATAAATTTATAATTCAACTAGTCTTCAAAATCTAAAGAATAAACCTGAGATTGGAGTTTATTATCCCTAGATTCATAGGCTGAAAAGAATAATCTATTTTCTTTAGGATGCCAAAACAATTCACTGGTAATTTTTAAATTTGAACCAATCTGTTTCTTTTCTTGGTTTTCTAAATATAAAACCCAAATATTCAGAAGATCACTGTTTGAATCCGGCTTATCTAAGTAGGCAATTCTATCTCCTTTAGGAGAAAACACTGCCCTTTGGGGATATCCTTCTAATAACTTTATATCTTTATCTTCCTCATCCAGTTCAAATAACCAAAGAATAGATTTATTGCTGTCAGTAATGGGAGCGGTATATAATACTTTATCCTCTTTTTTTGATACATTAAAGCTACCATTAATGTTAGACAAAACTTCCTTAAAATCTTCTCCTCTAGAATTCATAGAATACAAACTTAACACTTGGTCTTTATATGCGGAAAATAATATTAAATCTCTATTCTCAAAAAAATATATTTGAAAAATATTATAATCAGAACCAATATCAATAATTCTTAGAATATTTCTTTCATTAGCCCTTATAATCTTTCCATCTTTAGTTCCATAATAAACTTCATTATTAGACTTCACATAAAAACTAGGGTTTACTTGATGTTCTGTAGAAGAAATACGAACTTTTTTATTGTCATTAATACTAAACCAATATAATTGAAAAAGGGATTCCTCTTTATTTTCTAAAAAATAAACCCCTTCTTCTGTGGCATCCAATCGATTTAAAAATAAATTTATTGGAGAAGAAATAATATTATAAATCTTTTCCTCTTTAAGATTATAAAGGGATAAATTATAAGTTGTATCTTCCTCTTTTTCCTGTGAATCTATATCTATATCATCTTCTCTTAATAGGACAATATTTTCCCCTTGGGAACTAATATCTCCTATTATTCCTTGAGTAATACTTTTAAAATCTTTTACATCACTTAAAGAGCTCATTTCTTTATTATTTTGAACACTATTATCTTGAATAGTCTTAGGTTTATTATCTTTTACGAAAAAATTTGAACACCCAATACAAAAAAGAGCTAAAACAATAATAAGCAAAACTTTATAGGTTATCTTAGTCAACAGCTCTCCTCCTTCCTTTGGTCATTATAACAAAAAGCCACAGCCATACATAGCTCAGGATGTTAAAATTTTGTAAAGGTTATGAAACAGGAAGTTTAATAATTACCAGAGTACCTTCATTAATTTGACTCTCAATAGTAATGGAACCACCGTGATTATCAACAATATCCTTAGCTATAGCAAGACCTAGACCACTGCCACCAAGATTTGTGGAACGTACCTTGTCCACCTGATAAAAGGGCTCGAATACTCTATCTAAATCATTTTTTCCAATACCTGCCCCAAAATCTCGGACAAATATTTCTACATAGTTACCAGTACTTTCTGTATATACTTGAATAATATCCCTAGGAAAGGAATATTTGATAGCATTATCCATGACATTTATTAGCACTTGCTTTAATCTATCATAATCTCCATTAATTTTAGGTAATTCTGTGGAGGTAAATTGAATTTCATTGTTGTACCTTTTCCCTTTTAGCCTCATTTGACTTACCACATCTTCTAATAATTGAGTGATATCAAATTGGGATTTAATTAATTCAAATTCCATAGTATTAGTCTTTGAAAGACCTAACAAATCATCCACTAGACGAAGTAAACGTTCCCCTTCCTTTTTAATGGAGGTAATGCTTTTTTCCACCAGTTCAGCATTTGAAAGCCCCCTACGTTCTAACAAATCACTATAGCCGATAATGGTAGTAAGGGGAGTCCGCAATTCGTGGGAAACACTGGATATAAATTGTCTTTGTTTTTCCTCTAGCTCTCTAATCTTTGATATATCTCGAATTACAAAAATATAGCCAATTTCAATATTATCTACCAAGATTATATTTGTATAGATAAGTAAATATTTATTATCCATTATTACTTCTTTATAAATACCATTTTTCTCTTTTACAATATCTAAAAAGAGTTCCTCCATAAATTCATGGGCAAAAATATCCTTATTTAAATCTATTTTACCCATAATATTAAATATTTTTTTAGCGGGTTCATTAATTGCTAAAATATTTCTATCATTATCCACAGCAATAACCCCATCCTCAATAGAAGAAAGGACAGATTCTAGTTTTTGTTTTTCTGATTGGGCTTCGTGAACCTTTTCCTTAATATTTATAACCATTTGATTAAAGCTAAGGGTTAACTCCCCTATCTCATCGCTAGAAACATAGTCAATGTGTTTATCATAATTACCCTCGGAAATTTCTTTAGAAGTGGTCACAAGACTATAGACAGGTTTTAATATTAGCTTAGATAGATAAAAACTAATAAAATACAGTATAAATAAGCCCAGTATTCCTACAATTATAAAAAGAACAACACTTTTATTGATAAGGGCATCAACATCTTCAAGGGAATACAAAAAAGATAAGACTCCCAATTGCTGATTTTCTATTATAATAGGAGAAGCAAAATAAATAAATCTTCCTTCCTCTAACTTGGTAATAACATATGCCTTTTCCCCTTGATTTATTGCAATCTCCACTTCATCCCTAATCTCTTCAGAAGTTAGAATATCTGATGTGGAAGAATCAGCAAGAAGCTTTGCTGATTGGTCATATAGCTGTGTTCTGGAAATAAATTTTGCCAGTTCTTCTGCAAGAAAGGTAGCATTATCTTTAAAAATATCAATATTAGTCTGATTTCCATTTTGCTGGGATAATATAAATTGTTGTATAAAAAGATTACTATCATTACTACTATTTATTAAACGCCTTTCCACCTGCTCCACATTGAAAAATAGCATACCCTGAATCACAATGGTAGCTATAATAACTAGGGCTAAGACTATTACTAAAATATTAGAAAGGATGATTTTATTTTGAATAGAAAGCTTCATAGCTATACCTTCCTTATTTTATAACCTACACCAAATATAGTTTGTAAATACTTAGGATTAGAGGAATTATCCCCTAGTTTTTTCCTTACTCTCTGAACATGCATATCCACGGTACGGGTATCACCAAAATAATCATATCCCCAAATTTTTTCTAAAAGGGTTTCCCTGGAGAAAACTTGTTCAGGATTTTGGGATAAGAGATATAATAGGTCATACTCTTTAGGAGTTAAATGAATTTCTTCATTATTTATTAAAACCTTTCTTTCATTAGGAATGATTACAAGGTCACCATTTTGGATTATCTTATTTTCCCCTGTAGGAATTTGGGAGGAACGACGGATTAAAGCCCTCACCCTTGCTAATAGTTCCCGATTATCAAAGGGTTTAGTAATATAGTCATCTGCACCTAATTCAAGACCTAAAACCTTATCTACGATATCCGTCTTAGCAGTTAGCAGTATAATAGGGATATTATACTTTTCATTAAATTTCTTACATAATTCATATCCACTTATATAAGGCAACATAACATCCAAAATAATTAAATTGGGCTGAAAGCTTTCTACCTTTTCCAATGCCTCTCGACCATCAAATGCTGTTTCCACAATATATCCTTCAAATTCTAAATCTAACTTAATAAGTTCACATATAGATTGTTCATCATCCACAACTAATACTTTTTCATTCAAAACAACCACCACCTTTATAGTTTTGATAACTCTATTATATATTATTAACACTGTATTTGAAAGATAGACAAATCAAAACTAGAATTCACTCAAAGTATTAAAAATAGAAAATTAAACTTTTGTGTATATAATGGTCAAAATTGGTAATAGTCATAATATTAAAGATTGAGGTAAACTGATTCTATACCTTGTTGGTACATCTGAAGTTAGGTGTACCTTTTTTTTAGTAGGAAAGTCCTAGTTTTATACTAAATAAAAAAAGGAGTTGGAAGGGGAGTATCCCCTGCCGATTTAAGGAAAGTGTTCAGGTTGCATAGAAACCGTCGGAGGCACCTTTTATATTTCAGATATATTTGTTAAAATCAAAAGAGAACATTCTTAGAAGGGACCATCAGAGATGAAAAGGGATATACCAGTAGTTAATAATGAAAAATATAATATTCAAATAAAGGGATTAGGTAGTGGTGGTGAAGGAGTAGGGAAGATAGAGGGTTTTACTATCTTTGTTGATGGTGCTTTACCGGAGGAATATATAGAGGCTGGAATTACTAATGTGAAAGCTAATTATGCTATAGGTAAATTAGAAAGTATAATCCAGCCTTCTCCTTATAGAATAAGCCCACCTTGTACTATTGCTCATAAATGTGGAGGATGCCAAATTCAACGAATGGATTATCAAAAGCAATTAGAATATAAGACTCAGTTGGTAAAGGATAGCATAGAAAGAATCGGTAAAATAAAAGATGTAATAATTCACCAGACAATAGGGATGAATACTCCCTTTAATTATAGAAATAAGGCACAATTCCCCATAGGCATGGAGGACGGAAAGGCTGCTTTAGGTTTTTATGCAAAAAGAAGTCATAGAATTGTACCTCAACATAACTGTCTTATACAACACCCGGTAAATACTAAAATCTCATCAATAGTGAAGGCATATATAGATAAATATAATTTATCCATATATGATGAGGAGAAACATAAGGGACTATTAAGACATTTAGTAACCAGGGTAGGATTTATTACCGGGGAAATAATGGTGATATTAGTAGCAAATGGTGAAAGTATACCCAATATTGATAATTTAGTTAAAAGACTTACCTATGAAATACCAGAAATAGTGAGTATATATCTTAATATTAATAAAGAAAAAACAAATGTAATATTAGGAAGAGAAAATAAATTAATCTATGGGAAAAAGGATATAGAGGATTACATAGGAGATATAAAGTTTAAAATTTCTCCCCTATCATTTTACCAGGTAAACCCTATTCAAACAAAGATACTATATGAGAAGGCTTTAGAATATGCAGACCTAAAAGGAGATGAAGTTGTATATGATGCTTATTGTGGAATAGGCACTATCTCCTTATTTCTAGCCCAAAGAGCTAAAAAAGTAATAGGAATAGAAATTTTACAAGAAGCTATAAAGGATGCTAAAGAAAATGCCCGAATTAACAAAATAAATAATGTAGATTTCTATGTGGGAAAGACAGAGGAAATAATACCCCAATTATACAAAAATGGAGAGAGGGCAGATGTGGTAGTGGTAGACCCACCTCGAAAAGGCTGTGATAGAAAGCTATTAGATACCATAATCCAAATGAAGCCAAAAAGAGTGGTGTATGTATCCTGCAAACCTAGTACCTTAGCCAGAGACCTAAATTATTTAGAAAAGGGAGGATTTACGGTAAAGGAAATACAGCCGGTGGACTTATTTCCCCATACGGGGCACGTTGAGTGCGTAGTATTGATAACGCGCAATATGTAGCTGAAAGAGATTACGCGGACACAATATGTTGTAATTTCACGCATTTAATGAGCAATAATTGCCTACT